>CAIUHB010000025.1 GCA_903898855.1 uncultured Actinomycetes bacterium
GATGGCCGACGGTCGCACAATTCGCTATTACGACCTCGGTGAAATATCTCGAACTGCACCTGACCTTCGCCCCATCGAAGCCCAACCAGGAATCGGTGAGATGCGACTTGATGCCCTGGTTAATGAGTGGGTTCCAGTTGCATCCCACAGGCAAGGCCGAGTATTTCTCCCGCCAAAAGAGTTATGTCCACTCTGTCCTTCACATGGAGATCTACTCTCTGAAATTCCAGATTCTTCATACCAAGTAGTGGTCTTTGATAACCGCTCCCCTTCCTTTACTGCGCCGCTTACTGAATTCAAGCTTCCTGATGAAGTTGGCTTTGAAACTGCAGATATCGCTGCCGCTGGAAAATGTGAAGTTATTTGTTATACCGACCAGCACGAGGGCAGCTTCGGCGGACTCTCGTTATCTCGGATTCGTATGGTTTTGGAGGCATGGCAAGATCGCACGCGCGAGATTTCAAAGCTTCCTTATATTGAATATGTCTTTCCCTTTGAAAATCGCGGCGAAGAAGTCGGCGTAACCCTCAACCATCCGCACGGCCAGATCTATGCCTATTCCTTTATTCCGCCTCGCGCCAGCAAAATGCTGGAGGCGGCCAAAGCTCACCACGCCAAGACCGGTCGCACTTTGATGGAAGATGTGATTGCTCGCGAAATTCGCGATGAGATTCGCATCGTTGCCCAGAATGAACACTGGATTGCCTACGTCCCATACGCAGCACGTTATCCCTTTGAGATTCACGTAGCGCCTAAAGAACACTTTGCCGATTTAGCTGAACTCACCGCTGAAGTTGCCGACGCCTTTCCGGCAATTGCCAAGGAAGTCATGCAGCGACTCGATGGCGTCTTTGGAATTGAGATGGCCTATATCGCAGCCTGGCATCAAGCGCCGGTTCGCGCTGGGCGAGATTTGATGCGTGTTCATTGGCAGATCACCAGCGTTCGCCGCGCTCCTGGAAAGTTAAAGTATTTGGCGGGCTCTGAATCAGCAATGCATGTATTTATTATGGATCTCAAGCCAGAGCAATCAGCTGGCCAGCTTCGAGAAGTAAAGCTCTAGCTCTTAAGCGGGATTTACGGCGATAACTTCAACGCCGCCTATTTGACTCAAGACTTCGAGCAAATCAGCTGGGTCACTGCCGGGAATCGCAACAGTCATATCATCCACGCCTCGACCATCTTTGCTCTCTAGGACAACAAGCGCGCGAATATCTCCCCCAGCAAAACCAATTGCCGAAGCGACTGCGCCAAGTGAACCTGGGCGATCGGGAAGTGAAATCTTGATATTGAAAAGTGACATGTGGATGAGCCTAACTAATAAAGATTAAGGGCGGGTTACAGATTTATATCTGGACGATGTTATTGCCCTTGATGGCCACCTTAATAGGCGCAAGTGGCGTTGGGGCAGGTCCGGCTACGACTGCTGCGCCTTTAGTGGGATCAAAGGCGGCACCGTGGCATGGGCAGGCAAGTAGATGTTGTGAAGCGTCATAAGCAACCGTGCAACCTTGGTGAGTGCAAATTGCAGAGTAAGCAAAGACGCCTGCGCTAGTACGGAAGAGAACTGCTGGTGAACCATCTGCTGCTTGGAAATTCATAGTTGAACCGACCGGGAATTTAGCAACAGTAGTGATTGCGCTTCCCGCCTCAGGTGTTGGGCTTGAACTCTTAAATGCTTTTCCTAAGAAGGAGGCGACGATTCCGGCACCAGCTACGCCGGCAAGCTTGAGGACTTCGCGACGATCAGAGAGGTCGGTGATGAAGTTGCCCTTCTTGCGAGAGCTGCGTTGAGCGCGGACGAGAAAGAAGAGTGCGAGCCAGAGAACCATGTATGCGGTATCGCTGCCGAGGAAGTATGGCTTGACCGACCATGTTGCAGATAACCAGAGGATTGCCGACATTCCAAAACCGGCGAAGGAGATTAACTCCATTGAGATTCCGGCGAGGATGGCTATACCAATTGCGAACTCACCAATCATCACGCCCCAACCAATTAAGGTGGCGTGCTCAATCATCCGACGAAGGATGAAGGCGATAGGTGAAGAAGTTAAATATCCGGTGAGCTGAGCACCGATGTAATGCGGAGAACCTTGATTAAGAAATCCGGGATCAGTTGCCTTATTCCAACCGCCGTATACCCAGGTAACTCCCAACCAAATCCGAAGGAGCGAGATAGCAGCAGGCTGGTTCTTCCAGGTGTTTTTCATGCTCCCTCACTTGGACTCGAACCAAGAACCTGCCGATTAACAGTCGGCTGCTCTGCCAATTGAGCTATGAGGGACTACGAAATGACTACGGCCGTACTTTACTGGAGAGGGCAGATTCATCAAAACCAGCCCAAAACCTGCGAGTTATAGGTCTCCTGAGGCAATCTCTTTCTGAATTCGCTTGGTGGCTTCCATGGCTACCAGGGAGGCGAAGGCGGCGTTGTACTCCTCCACATTCTCAGTGGGGTTAAGGCGCTGGAGCGTGGACTTTAGTTCGGCAATGGAACGAGAGATTGCAACTTCGCGCAGCCTTGCCACCACGCTGGTGATGTACTTGGTGCTCACTTCGCCATCGGTGCGAATAGGTTCAACCGTTAGCTCGGTAATTAAAGATTTGATCTCTTCGACTTGCGCGCTCTCGATCAGTGAATGAATATCGACCTCCGGATTAGCATCGATGGCAACTCTGATCTGATGGTATGCCCAATACGAGAAAGCATTGGCTTCTAGCTCGTTCCAAGAAGTCACAAGTTCTGGGGCTTGTAGCCGCACTTTGAGTACTTCTCGTTCGAGCATCAAAATTGGATCGCGCAGGTTTACCTCTGTGCGCGGGGTTTCCTCAATTGGAGCTGATGGTGCACTCTTCTTTGAAGTGGTCTTCTTTACCGCACTTGCCACAACTTCAACTTCCATGCCAAGCCAGCCAGCAATCGACTTGGTGTACTCGGGGCGAAGCGAGGCATCTTTAATCTTATTTACTAGGGGTGCGATGGCATTAAGTGCTTGCACGCGACCTTCTGCAGTATTGATATTAAATTTCGCAATCTCACTCTTCATCGCAAATTCAAAGAGCGGAACCCTTCGGGCGATCAGGTCTCGAACGGCTCCATCACCGGAGGCGATGCGCAGCTCGCAAGGATCCATTCCAGTTGGTTCGACGGCGACATATGTCTGGGTAACGAACTTTTGATCATCACCGAATGCTTTGAGCGCGGCCTTCTGGCCAGCGGCATCGCCATCGAAGGTAAAGATCACTTCGCCGCGGAAGGAATCGGCATCCATCAAGAGATTTCGAATAACGCTGATGTGTTCATCGCCAAAGGCGGTTCCGCAAGTAGCCACTGCTGTTGTGACTCCAGCTAAGTGAGCGGCCATTACATCGGTGTAGCCCTCAACGACAACGACTTGGCGTTTTGCGACAATATCTTTCTTCGCCATATCCAAGCCATAGAGAATTCGAGATTTCTTATAGACCGGAGTCTCGGAGGTGTTGAGATATTTCGGACCTTGATCTTGTTCGTCGCTTGCTAATTTGCGAGCGCCAAATCCAACAACCTCACCCTTGATATCTTTGATGGGCCAAATAAGGCGATTGCGAAAACGATCAATCGGTCCCTTTGTTCCCTCTTTCGTCAGACCCGCAACAGATAACTCTTCATCAGTAAATGCCTTGCCGCGTAAATATTTATAGAGCGCATCCCATTGATCCGGGGCGTAGCCGACGCCAAATGCCTCGGCGGATTGGCGATCAAAACCTCGTTTGGTTAGAAAATCCCGACCATGTGCCGCTTCTGGAGTTAATAAATTCTCGCGATAGAACTGGGCGGCTGCGGTATTGGCCTCGACCAATCGAGAGCGACGTGGACCTGTTGGCGCGGTTGAAGCACCGGATGAGTCATAGCGAAGTTGGTAGCCAATGCGATCGGCTAAACGTTCTACCGTCTCAGAGAAAGAGGTGTGATCGAGTTTCATCACAAAGGCGATGACATCTCCGCCAACGCCGCAACCAAAGCAATGGAAATATCCCTTGGATGGAGTGACGTTAAAGGATGGGCTCTTCTCGTCGTGGAATGGGCAGAGACCTTTCTTCTGTCCCCCACCAGCGTTCTTGAGCTGGACATACTCCCCGACTACTTCATCGATCGGAGTGTGGTCGCGAACGTAGGTAACATCCTCATCGCGAATCCGGCCGGCCATAGGGCTATCTTAGTTAGCGAGCCGACAATCTGCGATGCAGTGCGACTGCGCCGGGGTCGGTGAGCGAGGCCACCTGGTCGATAACCACCCGCAGACGAGCCGAATCGTCTTTGGCGCGATTCCAATCATCGATAAAGAAGGAATCAAGTGATTTCGGAGCACTTGCTAGCACCAACTCCACTAGCTCCTTGAGCAGCTCCTGCTGATCGTCATAACGCTTCTGCGAGGTTGCGGCATTGATGATGTAGAAACCAGCCATTGATTTTAATAGTGCGACTTCTACTCGCTGCGCTCTAGGTACAACCAAGTTAGCTGAGTAACGAGTTAAATCTCCCTCGCCATAGCGATCTCGAGTCTCGCGTTCGGCAGCTAAAGCAAAACGGCCTACAAGTTGGGAAGCTAAATCCTTCAGCCGCGCGAGTGCCCGGTGGCTGCCATCGTAAGCAGTAGGCCAACAGGAAAGCTGTTGCAAGTTAGAGAGCGCCTCATCAAATTCACTTCGACTCACATCTGCCAAGTAACTCGATTGCGCAACGGCGAATAAATCCGGTAAATCATTGGTGAGGTTCTGGAGTTTTACTTGGCCAGAGACCAACGCATCTTCTAGATCATGGACTGAGTAGGCCACATCATCTGACCAATCCATAATCTGGGCCTCAAAGGATTGCGCACCTTGCGGGGCGCCGAGGCGAACCCAATTAAAGATCTCTTGATCATCATCATAAACACCAAACTTGCGAGCGTTGGTTGCTCGTGGCCATGGGTACTTGGTGGCGGCATCTAGCGAAGCGCGCGTGAGATTAAGGCCAATCGATGCCCCATTTTCATTTACTGTCTTTGCTTCAAGTCGTACAAGCAATCTAAAACTTTGCGCATTGCCTTCAAAGCCGCCACAACTTTCAGCTACATCATTGAGCGCCTCTTCGCCATTGTGACCGAAAGGCGGATGGCCAATATCGTGGGCCAGACACGCACCTTCCATTAGATCTGGATCAGCGCCAAGTGCTGCGCC
>CAIUHB010000026.1 GCA_903898855.1 uncultured Actinomycetes bacterium
GAACGCTGTCTTTATCTTCCGCGCTGCTTCAACACTTGTAACCGGGATCTCCAGCAGCGTTCTCCTTATAAATGGAACCCAGGCATGTAACGTTTTCTGGCAGGTCGGAAGTTCGGCAACGCTTGGTCAAGGGTCAACCATGGTTGGTCATGTGATTGCGCAGGCATCAATCAGCACTGGGCCGGCATCATCCGTAGATGGGCAGTTACTTGCCATCGCTGGCGCCGTAACACTTGGCGGAACCACAATCGTAAATAACGCGTGCTTGCCACCTCCGGTTGTGACACCAGTTGTACCTCCAGTGGCAACACCGGTCGCAACAGCAACACCGGTCGCAACAGCAACACCGGTCGCAACAGCAACACCGGTCGCAACAGCAACACCGGTCGCAACAGCAACGCCAGTGGCAACACAAGTGGCAACAGCAACGCCAGTGGCAACACCGGCCGCAACAGCAACACCGGTCGCCACTGCAGTGCCTGTCGTGACAGAAACACCGACACCAACAACCACGCCAGTTGAGTCACCATCAGCAACTGCTACAGAAGTGACATCTACTCCTGAGCCAACTCAAACAACAGCAACCGGTGGCGAGCTTCCAAAGACTTCGACTCCTTGGGGCAATCTAGGTTTACTTGGCGGCGCACTTGTCGTTGTAGGAGCGTTGGGTTATAGGTTCCGCAAAGTCTTCGCACGATAGACCAGCCCATCGTTGGTCTTTAGGTACTCAAATGAAACGACATAAGAGAAGAATGGCAATCGCTCTCCTTTCGGCCATGATCATGGCCGGAGGGATTGCATTCATAACCGATGCTGGTATTCATTATCAGGAGCTACGTTCAAACGAAGGCGCCTCTTATCTACCCTCAGCTGAAATAGGTTGGGCAGCGAGCGCCTTGAATCCAACCTCAACGCCAGTTGTAGTCCGACCTCATTATTTCCTTGGAACCCTCTCCTTTCCATCGATAAAGAAGATGGTAAATATCTTTGAAGGAACTGATTCCACATCCCTCGCCAAAGGTGCGGGCCACTACATCCAGAGCGTGATGCCCGGGATTGCGAACAATTCAGTGATCGCCGGTCATCGAGATACAGTCTTTAGCAACCTTGGCAAGGTGAAGATTGGCGATCCCGTCGTCATCACTGTCCAAACGGGGCGTTTTACCTACGTTGTAACCAGAATTCGAATCGTTGATAAGAATGATCGAACCGTAATCGTTCCAACTTCTGGGGCTACCCTCACACTCTCAACCTGCTACCCCTTTAAATTCTTCGGCAACGCGCCAAAGCGCTACATAGTGATTGCTGTTTTAGAGGGAGATCCGCAAAACAGCGTTAGCCCTAATACTCTCTAGCATCTCTACTTCCTACCGGTCAGCACCTTAAAGAAGCTGATTACCTTGTTGCGCCAACGCTTTCCCTGCTGAATCGGATTTAATTCAAGCACCTGCATATGGGCTGGTTCACCAGGAGTCTTAACATTCTTAAGTGCAGGGCTGCTCTCATCCAATGAATCAGCGATACGTTCCATGTTGCCGACGATTGAGACGGCACGAACCAATTGATCTTGGTTGACGGTGCCAGCTAATTCAAAGAGGTGCTCGGCGAGCAAACGGCTACCAAGTCGTAGGTCATGAGCAACATTATCGATCTGATTGATATTACTATGCAGCTCGATATATTCGATCTTTGTCAGGATTGCAGCACCTGTATCTAAGAGCGCTTGGGCTAATTCAGAATAACCAGACATGAAGTTCTCACCTGATACTGCGGCATCGAAGAGTGCGCGGGCAATGGTGCGCACTTGCACGATTGTGTGTTCGATGGCGACCCCAGAGATATAGAGCGCATCGGCATCGCCTTCGGCTTCCAGCGGTGACCATCTGGCATAGCGTTTTGCTTCGAGTGCTTGTGAACGAAGCTTTGGAATCTCTTCAATCAGGACGCGGCCCTTTGCCAGCCACTTACCTGATGTAACTTCGTCATAGCCAGTAACTACACCTTCGGCCATCTCAGAGAGAAGTGCGGCGCAATCTTCACCAAGGGCTGCAATCTGCGCCTCGGTGCGTCCCTTTGGAGTGGAAGCGTGGGAGAAATAAGAGAAGACGATTGCAACACCTGCGCCTATCAAAGTCGAGAGCAATCTATGTAAGGCGGTATTGCCGCTGATTCCTGGGCCAATAACGATGAGTGCGGTAACAGGGACGTTGACTGATGCAACTTCACCAAGATGCAAGGCGCGGGCGACGATCGAACAGAACAAGACTGTGGTTGCGACGGCGATGAAGCCCAAGTGGAAGATTCCGACGGTGCCGAGTGCGACGCTGGCGCCGATTGCGGTACCCACGATCTGGCCAAAGCCCTCGCGGACTGATTTGTAGAGCGAGATACGGATCGAGAGCGCACAGACGATTGCGGCGACAACACCACCCGAATTGATGGTTGTATTGCCAACGAGCCATGCGGTGCCACAAGCGGCAGAAGCGACAAGGATCTGGCGAACCCATGCCCGGCGATCAGTGAAGAGCTTGATCGTTCTGAGATATAGGCGCTTCATGAACCTATTCTCTCCTATTCTTTACCCATGACTTCACGCGAACAGGTAGAAATCGCCCTCAATAGGATCGCCACGATCGATCACTCTGGCTATGAACTTCGATCGGTTCTGGCGGTGCGTGAAGC
>CAIUHB010000027.1 GCA_903898855.1 uncultured Actinomycetes bacterium
TAATAGGTCTTGCCGTGGAGCGAATTCAGTCGCTTGCACTCGGCGTACGAGGCTCGAAGGGCTGGGTCGGTTATGCCGGCCGCGTCGAGTTCGTTCATGCGGGAATCCTAGACGGGGGAGGGCGCGGGGCGAGCTCTCACCCGCGTGGCGAACCCCTGAGTAGTGGCGGGGGGCGGGTATTTTCCTTGCATTCCCTCGGCCCAGTGAGCCGTCATTTCACTCGGGGTCGCAAACACCCCCGATAACAAAATCAGGAAGGTCCCTCATGCTCGATAAGTACTTCAAAATCACAGAGCGAGGCTCGACAGTAGCTCGGGAAATTCGTGGCGGTTTCGTCACGTTCTTCACCATGGCTTACATCGTTGCCCTCAATCCGCTCATCATTGGCCTAACCAAGGATGGCGATGGAAAGTATCTCGGTGGCGATGGTTCGCATCCAAACCTTGCGTTGGTTGCAGCTATGACTGCACTCATGGCTGGCTTGCTCACCATCCTTATGGGAGCGGTCGCTAACTTCCCATTAGCTTTGGCTACCGGCCTTGGCTTGAACACATTCGTAGCGGTGGGTATCGCTTCACGTATGACCTGGGCCGATGCAATGGGCCTCGTCATCATCGAAGGTCTCATCATCGTCGTATTGGTTCTGACCGGAATTCGCGCAGCGGTATTCCGCGCCGTTCCTGCCCAGCTCAAGATCGCAATTGCCGTAGGTATTGGCTTGTTCATTACCTTGATCGGCTTGGTTGATTCAGGCTTCGTTCGCCGCACCGGTACCGGCCCTGTCCCAGTACAGCTGGGTGACAACGGCAACCTCGTTGGATGGCCAACAGTGGTCTTCGCCATCGGTCTCTTCTTGATGATCGCGTTGGTTGTTCGTAAGGTCAAGGGTGCGCTACTTATCGGCATCATCACCACAACAGTTTTGGCAGTTATCGTAGAGAAGGCATTCAAGATTGGCCCTAACTTCGATGGCGCAACCGGCAAGGTAAACCCAAAGGGTTGGGGACTGAACGTTCCTTCGATTCCTTCTAAGGTTTTCGCAAAGCCAGATTTCAGCCTCTTCGGTCACATTAACTTGAGCGGCGCTTTCAACCGCGTCACTGTTGTCACCGCAATTTTGTTGATCTTCTCACTCTTGCTCTCTGACTTCTTCGACAACGTCGGAACAGTCACGGCAATTGCGACCGAAGGTGGACTCATCGACAAGGACGGCAACGTTCCAAATATCGATCGCATCCTCTTGGTTGATGGAATTGCTGCAGTCGCAGGTGGCGCTGGAAATATCTCGTCAAACACCAGCTACATCGAATCAGCATCAGGTGTCGGCGAAGGTGCTCGTACCGGTCTTGCATCAATCGTCACCGGAATCTTGTTCTTGTTGACAACATTCTTGGCACCGCTTATCGCAGTTATTCCTTACGAAGCTGCAACCCCAGCACTTATCATCGTCGGCTTCTTGATGATGACTCAGATCAAGAACATCGATTGGCAAGACTTGGGAATCGCGATTCCTGCCTTCTTGACCATCATCTTGATGCCTTTCACCTACAGCATCTCGGTAGGTATCGGCGCTGGTTTTGTTTCCCACGTTGTCATCCGTGTCGTCCAGGGTCGTGCGAAGGAAATTCACGCACTTCTTTATGTCGTTGCGGGTCTCTTCATGGTCTACTTCTTGCAGTCGCCTATTAGCGTCTGGACAAGCAAGTAATTAGTACTTCACATAACGCAGATCAGGCTTCGAAGGATTTCCTTCGGGGCCTGATTCGCGATGTGCCCGACTTTCCATCGCCCGGAATTCTCTTTAAGGACATCACTCCGATGCTGCGAGATGCACGTGGATTCGCCGAGGCAGTTAAATTTTTTTCGCAAGTTTCCGATACCTATGATCTGATTGCGGGCGTTGAGGCCCGTGGCTTTATTTTTGCAAGCGCGGTCGCCCAGCTCACCGGCAAAGGCTTTGTTCCGATTCGCAAAAGCGGAAAATTGCCAGCGGCGGCCTTTTCGCAAAGCTACGCACTCGAATACGGTGAAGCAACGCTTCAAATCCATCAGGATGCAGTCAAGGCTGGAGAGCGCATTCTGCTTATCGACGATGTCTTGGCAACTGGTGGCACGCTTGCCGCTGCATCAGCGCTGATAGCTCAATGTGGGGCAATCGTCGACAGCGTTGCAGTCCTAATGGAGATAGATGGGCTTGGTGGTCGAGCTAAATATGCTTCGGCTGGACATCAAGCGCCAATCACTGTTCTGCTTTAGTTAACTGGACCAACGATTCGCTCGGCAGCAAGTCGACCAGAAATCAACACCATCGGGACGCCAACACCTGGTTGCGTTCCGGAACCAGCAAAGACCACATTCTCGTAACCCTTTGCCAGGTTCTTTGATCGGAATGGGCCGGTCTGGAAGAAGGTGTGTGCGGCCGCAAAGGGTGCGCCTTGTTCCATGCCTTGTGCTTGCCAATCCAGTGGTGTGGTCAGGTGTTCAACTTCAATCGAATCACCAAAGCCTTCATAACCACGCGCTTCCATTGTGCGAATCATCTGATCGCGGTATTTCGGTCCTTCGACTTTCCAGTCGATATCCGCGGTGAGATTTGGGGTAGGGAAGAGAACGTA
>CAIUHB010000028.1 GCA_903898855.1 uncultured Actinomycetes bacterium
CGTGCATTCTTCTTCACGATAATTTCAACAACCGCAGAGTGGAGTGAGTCCGAGGAGTAGATCGGAGCTGTGCAGCCTTCGACATAGTGAATGTATGAGCCCTCATCAGCAATGATTAGTGTGCGTTCGAACTGACCCATATTCTCGGTATTAATACGGAAATAGGCCTGAAGTGGAATATCAACGTGTACGCCCTTTGGTACGTAGATAAACGAGCCACCGGACCATACTGAAGTGTTGAGTGCGGCAAATTTATTGTCGCCAACTGGAATTACAGTTCCGAAATACTCTTTGAATAGTTCTGGGTATTCGCGTAGACCAGTATCGGTATCAACGAAGATGACTCCCTGCTTCTCCAAATCCTCACGGATAGAGTGGTAAACAACTTCAGATTCATATTGAGCCGCAACGCCAGAGACCAGCCGTTGCTTCTCGGCTTCTGGAATTCCCAATCGATCGTAGGTGTTCTTAATATCTTCTGGCAGATCATCCCAAGTTTGTGCTTGCTTCTCGGTGGATCGAACAAAGTACTTAATTGTGTCGAAGAAGATACCGGTTAGGTCTGAACCCCATGTTGGCATTGGCTTCTTCTCAAATAGGTCTAAGCCTTTAAGGCGTAGATCTAACATCCACTGCGGTTCACTCTTCTTCGCCGAGATATCGCGAACGACCTCTTCGTTAAGTCCGCGGCGCGAATTAGCGCCGACATCGTTCTTATCTGACCAACCGTATTCGTAGGTACCAATACCATCGAGTTCTGGATGAGTTGCGGTCTCGCTCATTATTTGCCCTTTCCGGACTTGTTTAATGGTGCAGATGTGGGAATGAATGTCGTGCATACACCTTCGCCATGTGCGATGGTGGCTAAACGTTGAACGTGGGTACCCAGCAATTCTGAGAAGGCTTGAGTTTCGGCTTCGCAGAGTTCTGGAAATTCAGCAGCCACATGAGCTATTGGGCAGTGGTTCTGACAGAGCTCCTCGCCTACTGCTCGCTTCTGGGTAGTTGCAGCAAATCCATCAGCGCTCAGAAATTGTGCGAGGGCTTTACTCTTCTCGGCGATCGTCTTCTTCTTGCTCAAAATTGGTTCGGCTCTTCGGGCAATATCTTGCGCGCGGTTTTCTGCAAATTCTTTTACCAGTGAAGCTCCGCTATTTGCTGAATGAGTTGCCATAAATTTGAGTGCTGAGACGGCCAGGTCGTCATAGGAGTGTTCAAATCGCTCGCGACCCAGGTCTGTCATAACAAAGACTTTTGAGGGGCGTCCGCGGCCGCGAAGATTGGCAACGGTCGGATATGGATCCCGCGCAAAGAGGAGTCCGCTCTCCACCAAAGCATCTAAGTGGCGGCGAATTCCAGCTGGAGTAATAGCCAATTTCGCCGAGAGTTGGGCAGCAGTTGCTGGGCCGCCCTCCAAAATGGCTTTGGCGACCTGATCTCTGGTTCGATCCGGCAGGGTCTTTTTCACAACAGTAGTGTTGCGTAATTCCCTGATCTTCGCCACTCTCGGGCGCCCTTGGCGCTGTGATAACGCCTACTCCCCTGGCTCGATAGGGTTACCAAGTGAATCTCAAGAAGCCGGTTTTGACCGCACTGCTCGCCCTACAAGCGGGAATCGTTGTGACGGGTGGAGCGGTTCGTTTAACCGGTTCAGGTCTGGGCTGTCCTACCTGGCCGCAATGCACCAAGGGGTCTTTGACTCCGGTAGCTCATCAAGCTCAGGGTCCGGTTCACTCCTGGATTGAGTTCTCCAATCGACTGCTCACTTTTGCACTGATCGTGGTTGCGCTAGCTGCACTTGTAGGGGCTTTTCGATGGGCGATCTCTGATTCCATAAAGCGAAAAGTGCGAGTCTTGGCAGCTATTCAATTTCTGGGAATCTTTGCTCAAGGAGTTCTCGGCGGCATAACAGTTCTCACGAAGTTAAACCCGATTCCCGTTGCCGGACATTTCCTTTTAAGTATTGGCCTAATCTCTGGTGCGCTTTCACTACGTCAGCTCGTACTAGGCGTTGCTTCCACCAATATCGCCCCAGTAACTCGCAAGCTATCGGCCGCGAATATCGCTCTAGCCTTGGTTGTCATCACTGTAGGAACGGTCGTAACCGGAAGCGGGCCCCACGCAGGCGACGCAGCTGCAAAAAGATTTCCTTTTAATCCAAAATCGGTGGCCTGGCTACATGCCGATTTAGTAATTGCACTTCTCGCGCTCACTATTGGTTTGATTTTGATTGTAAAAGTCTCGGAGAGCGTGGAAGCTAAAGCCATCTTCGCTCCAGCAGTGAGAACCTTCCTTTACGTCGCACTCTCACAAGGAGCGATTGGCTACATTCAATATTTTACAAAGTTACCCGAATTTATAGTTGGGCTGCACCTGCTTGGTGCAACTTTGGTATGGATCTCAGCGTGGAATATTCATCTCAAAGGAAACGTTCTATACCTATCAGAGAAAAAAGAGAGATAACGAGCACATGACAATCAACTCAGCACCCTGGTCCGAAATTGATGATAAAGCAGTTGCAGTAGCGCGTGCGCTCGCCGCAGATGCAGTGCAGAAAGTCGGCAACGGTCATCCCGGTACCGCAATGTCTCTGGCACCAGTTGCATACACTCTCTTTCAGCGCTTCTTGCGCCACGATCCAAAGCGCTCTGATTGGCTCGGTCGCGATCGTTTCGTCCTCTCCTGTGGTCACTCCTCACTTACTCTCTACATTCAGCTATTCCTCTCTGGCTATGGGTTAGAGCTCAAGGATCTACAAGAATTTCGGAGCGCCGGGTCTCTCACTCCAGGTCACCCAGAGTTTGGCCATACCAATGGCGTTGAAATTACAACTGGCCCATTGGGCTCTGGAATCTCAAGTGCGGTTGGCATGGCGATGGCAGCTCGTTATGAGAAAGGCCTGCTCGATCCAGAATCTGCGACCAAGCTCTTTGATCACAATATTTGGGTGATCTGCTCCGACGGAGATTTGCAGGAGGGCGTAAGCGCAGAAGCATCCTCACTTGCAGGCACCCAGGGACTTGGAAACCTCAAAGTTATCTATGACGATAATCGAATCTCAATCGAGGGCGATACACATGTATCTTTCACGGAAGATGTATCAGCGAGATATGTTGCCTATGGCTGGAAAGTAATTGATGTTCCTGCCCAGAAAGATGGCAATGTAGATCGAGTTGCACTTGAAGCCGCGATGAATGCAGCGGAGTCCGAGAGCTCAATTCCAACACTTATTCGCTTGCATAGCGTGATTGCTTGGCCAGCCCCCAAGGCGCAAGGAACCGCAAAGTCTCATGGTTCGGCCTTAGGTGCGGATGAGATTGCCGCAACAAAAATTGCCCTTGGCCTAGATCCAGAGAAGAACTTCCAAGTGCCTGATGAAGTTCTGGCCCATGCCCGCAACGTGCAAAATCGTGGAGCTGAGGTATCGGCAGCCTGGGATAAAGAATTTGAAATCTGGAAGAGCAAGAATCCAGATAAGGCTGAGCTTCTAGCTCGTTTGGTAAAGCGCGAGCTACCTGCCGGTTGGGATAAGGCATTGCCTATCTTTGAAGCCGGAAAAGATATTGCAACTCGCGCCGCATCAGGAAAAGTTATTAATGCTATTGCAGAAGCACTACCCGAATTCTGGGGCGGATCTGCAGATTTAGCAGAGAGCAATAACACCACTATCGAAGAGTCAGGTTCATTCCTTCCAGCGACTAGTGCAATGAAGAACGTTGATCCATATGGTCGCTTAGTTCACTTTGGAATTCGCGAGCATGCGATGGGTGCAATCCTTAATGGAATAGCGCTTCACGGATTGACCAAGCCTTTTGGTGGAACCTTCTTAGTATTTAGCGATTACATGCGTGGTGCGGTTCGCCTCGCAGCGCTCATGGATATTCCGGTTACCTTTGTCTGGACTCACGATTCTGTCGGTCTTGGCGAAGATGGCCCTACCCATCAACCCATCGAACATATTGCTTCGCTACGTTTGATTCCGAACTTTGCCGTGATTCGACCTGCGGATGGAAATGAAACTTCTGTTGCTTGGAGTGAAGTCATTCGTCGAGCAAAGCCTGTTGGTTTTGCGCTCTCTCGCCAAAACCTCCCGGTTTATGATCGCGCCAAGTGTGGCTCGGCTGAAGGAGTTCGCAAGGGCGCTTACGTGCTTTGCGATACGCCATCGACTCCAGATGTCATTCTGATTGCAACTGGATCTGAAGTTAGCGTTGCGGTTGCGGCTGCTGAGCTCTTGGCTAAAGATGGAATTGCTGCCCGCGTAGTTAGCGCACCATCTTTAGAGTGGTTTAAGGCCGAGGGCGCGGAGTACCGCGAATCAGTCCTTCCTTCTTCGGTGAAAGCTCGCGTCTCGATAGAGGCCGGAGTTACTGCAGGCTGGCGGGAATGGGTCGGCGATGCTGGAGAAATCGTCGGACTAGATCACTTCGGTGCATCAGCTAGTGCAGGACATCTCTTTAAAGAATTTGGTTTCACTCCGGAAAACGTGGCAGCCGCTGCCAAGAAATCTATCGCGAAAGTTGGTTCACACTAATATGTCATCACTTCAAAAACTTTCCGATGCCGGCGTTTCAATCTGGCTAGATGATCTCTCACGTGAACGACTAGAAAGTGGCTCATTAGCCGCCCTCATTGAAGGGTCTAACGTCGTAGGAGTAACTACCAATCCAAGTATCTTCTCTGCCGCCATCAGCGGTTCGGAGAAGTATTCAGCCGATATTAAGAAGCTGGCATCACAAGGTGCCTCGATTGCCGATATCGTCACCAAGCTAACTACCGATGATGTTCGAAACGCTTGCGATCTCTTTGCGCCTACCTTTGAAGCAACCCTTGGCGTAGATGGTCGAGTATCGATTGAGGTCGATCCAGAGCTTGCCTATAACGCAGAGGCGACGATTGCGCGTGGCCTTCAACTCGCTGCCTTGGTCAACCGCCCCAATCTACTTATCAAAGTTCCAGCTACTCTAGAAGGACTTCCTGCGATTGAAGAACTCACCGCCCGCGGTATCAGCGTTAACGTAACTCTCATCTTTAGCGTAGAGCGATATGAAGCAGTGATGGATTCCTATCTCCGTGGACTCGAGCGCAGAATTGGCAAGGGCGAAGCGATTGATCAGATTCATTCGGTCGCCTCATTCTTTATTAGTCGAATTGATGCTGAAATTGATAAGCAACTTGATGGCACGACTCCTAACTCACCACTTCGCGGCGTAACGGCTATTGCTAATGCACATGTCGCTTACAACGCTTACCTCAAGGTTTTACAGAGTGCTCGAGTCCAAGCTATTCACAGCCATGGTGGTCATATGCAGCGACCATTGTGGGCTTCTACCGGCGTTAAAGATAAGGCCTATGACTCCACTCGCTATGTGGTTGAACTTGTTGCTGCAAATTGCGTAAACACCATGCCAGAGGGCACGCTCAATGAAGTTCGCGCGCATGGAGAAGTCAAAGGTAACACCATCACCTCGAATATCACTCGCTCGGAAGAGCAAATCTCGCAATTAGCTGGCGCCGGTATTGATTTGGCTGCGGTAACAGAACATCTTGAAGTAGATGGCGTAAAGAAGTTCATCGCCGCTTGGGAAGAGTTGCTCGCCAATATCGCCAATATCGCCAGGGTAGCTCAGGCCTAATTATGGCAATCAAGCTCTCTGGTCCAGCTCTAACTGCCCTCAATCGTGAGGGCGCAACGTACCTAGATTTACTTAGCAGCGCTCCGCTCCTAGCTCAAGGTGATTACACGTTATGGGGCAAAGCGGCCGAGAGCGAGGCACAAGTACGAGTGGGCTGGGTAGATCTCTTTGAAAGTTCACGCGAGCTACTCCCCCAATTAGATGCACTCTATGCCTGGTCTCGCAGCAAAGGTTTCACCAATATTATTTTGGCTGGAATGGGCGGATCATCACTCGCCCCGGAAGTTCTGGCTAAGAGTTTCGGTAAAACTCTCACTGTTCTTGATTCAACCGATCCAGAGCAGATTTTGGCTGCTATACCTGCCACATTCGAACAGACCGTCATAGTTGTTGGTTCAAAATCTGGCTCCACCATTGAAACTGCATCACAGCGTGCGCTCTTTGAACGTTTGATTTCACAAGCTGGGCTCAATCCAGCAGAGCACATCGTTGTTGTCACGGATCCAGGTTCACCACTTGATCTTGATGCCCGCAGCAATGGGCTTCGAACCATCAACGCCAATCCCAATGTTGGTGGACGCTATAGCGCTCTAACAGCTTTTGGTCTGGTGCCAGCCGCCCTCATGGGTATTGATACCTCACTTCTACTCGACGATGCATCTCACATTACACACCATTTTGATTCGGCTGCAGCCATTGCCACTTTGCTCTATGAACTCACCGACCAGGCCATTGCATTTTATGATTCCGGCTCTAACGTTCCCGGTCTTTCGGATTGGATCGAGCAACTCGTTGCCGAGTCAACCGGCAAGGAGCAAAAGGGTCGACTTCCCGTCGTTATAGAGAACGCTCATGCTGCAGTCGGAGGAAAAATATTTACCGTCGCCTTCGCTGGCGCCAGCGCGGACCTGATTGTCGAAGGCTCACTCGGTGAGCAATTCATACTCTGGGAGTATGTGACCGCACTTTTGGGTCGCGCAATTGGAATTGATCCATTTAATCAGCCCAATGTCACCGAAGCTAAGGAGCGCACCTCTGCGCTGCTCGCTAAATGGAGCACCGGGGATGATGCGGTTGCTGCACCAATCTTTGAAGAGGGTTCTGTACAAGTATTCGGCAATGGCAAAGGCGGCTCTTTACAAGAGATTGTTGCGAACTTCCTGAACCAAGATAATTACTATTTCTCGGTCATGGCCTATCTCAGTCGCCCCGGAGAACATCAAGTGGCGGAGCTGCGAGAGTTAATTGCTGAGCGGAGTTCTAAACCAACCACATTTGGTTGGGGCCCACGCTTTTTGCACTCAACTGGACAGTTCCACAAGGGTGGTCAACTCAACGGCGCATTCATCCAAATCACCTCTGAACATGAACGCGATCTTGAGATTCCAGGCAAGCCCTTTACCTTTGGAAAATTGATTGCTGCTCAAGCGCTGGGCGATGGAGAGGCGCTAACAAGTAGAAATTTGCCACTTCTTCGTATCCACCTCAAAAACCGAGGTAGTGCTATTGAAGAGCTATTAAAAGCTTTTAAGAATTAATCTTCTCCGCGAAGTGCGGCTAGTGCATCTGCCAAAATCTTGGCAGCTTCAGCCTCGGTGCGACGCTCTTTTACATATGCCAAGTGAGTCTTGTATGGCTCATTCTTGGTTGGCATCGGCGGCTTATCCTTATTAAGGCCTGCTGGATAACCACATCGTGGGCAATCCCATTCCTCTGGAATCGCAACTGTTCCGTCATTGGCAAATGAAGGGGTGGTCTCATGACCATTGGCACACCAATATGAGACTCGGAAGCGAGCGATAGCTTCGCCGCGCTCCGCCTCGCCCATTGGACCTGCGCCGACACGACTGCCGCGAATTGCGCTACCCATATGAACTCCTTAGTTAGATTCTTGCTCGATAAACAAATTCTTGTCTCTGAAAATTCCGAAATTTAGGCGTTCTTGAGGAGCAAACCAAGTGCAATCACGCTTGCAAACCAGAGTCCGCCGACAACAATTGTGATGCGATCAAGGTTGCGCTCTACTACGGATGAACCGCCATAGTTTGATGAGATGCCGCCACCGAAGAGATCGGAGAGTCCGCTGCCCTTACCCTTGTGAAGCAAGACCAAGAGAATCATCAAGACGCTAGTGATGATGAGTAGCAGCGAAAGTGTAAGAATCACGTAAATCTCCTAGAGATGAACTAGTAACGAAAGAACAGCGTATGAGGCCTAAGGATACCTGTTTTTTCAGGCGGTTGAGCTGGTTAGGCGGTGGCTACGCGGTGAAACTTGGCTATTCGAGCGAATTCCTCCGGGTCCAGGCTCGCTCCGCCAACCAAAACGCCATCGATATCAGCTTGACGCATGATCTCAACAATGTTGGCAGATTTCACTGAACCGCCATAAAGGATTCGAGCTGCCTCTGCGATTTCATCAGAGGCAATCTTGGCTAGCTCGATGCGAATAGCTGCACAGACCTCTTGGGCATCTTCTGGGGTGGCTGTCTTACCAGTACCAATAGCCCATACTGGTTCGTAAGCGAAAACAATCTTCTTGAGATCTGGTTTATGGAAACCTTTTAGACCATTGCGTAATTGAGTGAGTACGTGTTCAACATGAGTGCCCGACTCAC
Source organism: uncultured Actinomycetes bacterium (assembly GCA_903898855.1). The sequence continues at coordinate 8,254 of CAIUHB010000028.1, forward strand.
GTATGGCAAGTTCTTCTCCGATACATAGAATTGGTGAAATCTCATTGGCAAGCGCAGCTTTAATCTTGCGATTAAGGAGTTCATCGCCCTCGTCGTGAATTGCCCGGCGCTCTGAGTGACCAACGAGAACATAGGAACAACCAAGCTTGTGCAGCATTGAACCCGAGATATCTCCGGTAAATGCACCACTGGCTTCAGGCGAGAGATCCTGAGCGCCGTAGACCAAGCGAAGGCGATCGCCATCTATCAGCGTCTGCACGGAACGGATATCAGTAAAGGGCGGAATGACTAGTACATCTACCGCGTCATAGTCCTTATCCTCTAGGGAGTATGAGAGTTTTTGCGTTACCGCAATCGCCTCAAGGTGGTTGAGGTTCATCTTCCAGTTTCCTGCGATGAGCGGCTTGCGCATTACTTCTCCTTTTACGATCCTTTTATGGTCTCTGCTAAACGATTTATGAAAGTGCGGTAATTCCCGGAAGTTCTTTGCCTTCTAGATATTCAAGGGAAGCTCCGCCGCCGGTTGAGATATAACCGAAATCCGAGTCAGCGAATCCGAGCTTGCGTACTGCAGCGGCGGAATCTCCACCACCTACAACTGATATGCCGGAGACCTTAGTTAGCGCAGTTGCGACAACTTTTGTTCCATTGGCGAAATTCGGAAATTCGAAGACTCCCATAGGGCCATTCCAGAAAACGGTCTTGCATCCTTCGATGGCTTGTGCAAATGCCGCTGCTGTATCAGGTCCGATATCTAGTCCCATTTGATCAGATGGGATGGCATCGGCGCTGACTACTGTCGGGGTGGCATCTGCAGCAAACTTAGGAGCAACCACAATATCGGTTGGCAATAAAATTGTGACGCCTAAAGATTTTGCTCGCTCTAAGAGTTCTAGAACGATTGGGATTGACTCAGTTTCAACAAGTGATGTTCCGATCTCTTTGCCTTGTGCAGCAAGGAAGGTAAAGAGCATTCCCCCGCCAATTGCAAGCAGATTTACTTTATCGAGCAGATTTGAAATGACTCCGATTTTATCTGAGACCTTTGCTCCCCCAAGTACTACACCGTACGGGCGCTCTGGGTTCTGAGTTAACTTTTTGAGCACATCAATCTCGGCTGCAACCAAATAGCCGGCTGCATGCGGTAATAATTTGGCAACGTCATAAACAGATGCATGCTTGCGGTGCACAGCACCAAATCCATCGCTGACAAAGAGATCGGCATAGCTGGCCAACTCCTTAGCGAGCACGGCTCGTTCCGCCTCATCTTTGCTGGTCTCGGCTGCTTCGTAGCGAATATTCTCCAGCAGCAGAATTTCGCCGGAACTTAGCGATGAGACTTCTGCTGATGCTCCAGTTATATTCTCAGAGAATGCGATTTTTTGATCGAGAAGTTCACCAAGGCGAATTGCAACTGGCGCCAATGAAAGCTCTGGCTTGCGCTCTCCCTTTGGTCTTCCCAGGTGCGCAACGATTATTACGCGCGCACCTTTCGAGACTAAGTACTTGATGGTGGGAAGGGATGCTCGAATACGACCATCATCAGTGATTACGCCATCTTTCAATGGAACATTGAGATCGCAGCGAAGCAGTACCCGCTTGCCCTCAAGAGCTAAATCTTCTACTGAAGCAATATTCGCCTTTGTCATTGAACTTGCTGATTAAAGCTTTGAGCCGACGAGGCCGACGAGATCTACCAAACGGTTTGAGTAACCCCACTCGTTGTCATACCAGCCAACAACCTTGACAGTTGTGCCGATTGCTTTGGTAAGACCAGAATCAAATACACATGAGCTTGGATCGGTGACGATATCTGCAGAGACAATCGGATCCTCTGTGTAAGAGAGATAACCCTTAAGTGAACCCTCGGCTGCCTTCTTAATCGCGGCATTAACTTCAGCAGCGGTAGCTTCCTTGGCGAGTTCAACTGTTAGGTCAGTAGCAGAGCCGGTTGGCACTGGAACGCGCATTGCAAAACCATCTAACTTACCCTTGAGGTTTGGCAGTACAAGTGAGATAGCTTTCGCGGCTCCGGTTGAGCTTGGGACGATAGAGAGCGCTGCAGCACGTGCGCGACGAAGATCCTTGTGTGGCTGATCAAGCAGTGCCTGGTCATTGGTATAGGCATGGACAGTAGTCATCAGACCACGAACGATTCCAAATTCCTCGTCCAAAACCTTTGCCATTGGCGCTAAGCAGTTAGTGGTGCATGAAGCGTTAGAGATGACGTTGTGCTTTGCGGCATCGTAATTCTGATGGTTTACGCCCATTACGATGGTGATATCTTCATCAGTCGCCGGTGCAGAGATGATGACCTTCTTAGCTCCTCCAGCGAGGTGCTTCTTGGCATCTGCCGCTTTGGTGAAGAAGCCGGTTGATTCAATAACGATATCTGCCTTAACTTCGCCCCATGGCAAGTTAGCTGGATCCTTCTCGGCAAAGACACGGAAGGTCTTTCCACCAACTGTGATTGAGTTATCTGAGTGACTTACTGGCAACCCTAGGCGACCCAAGATTGAGTCGTACTTCAAAAGATGAGCGAGAGTTGCAATATCTGTAAGGTCGTTGACGCCAACGATTTCTACATCTGCGCCTGATGCAATGACTGCACGGAAGAAGTTACGACCAATTCGTCCAAAACCATTAATTCCTACACGTACCACGATAAACCTGCCTTCAAATGTTGGGCTCTTCCCTGAGTGATTCGACCACGGTGGCCTGATTGGGAAGTGGGGGCGAAACGCCACGTCGTTGTGATGAGGCTAACCCTATCACTACGAGAATTTCCTACCTGAAAGTAGCGGAATTAACCCAATAAATCTGGGCTCAAGCCCGCTTCGGTATCAGGAATACCTAAGTCATGTGCGCGCTTATCCGCCATTGCGAGCAAGCGACGTATGCGGCCGGCAATTGCATCCTTGGTCATGGGCGGAACTGCAAGTGAACCGAGCTCTTCCAAACTTGCTTGACCATGATTGATGCGAAGCTCACCCGCCTCTTTGAGATGGTCCGGAATTTCAGCTCCGAGAATTTCCATTGCTCGTTGTACTCTCGCTGAAGCAGCCACTGCGGCTCGAGCTGATCTACGAAGATTTGCATCATCAAAATTGGCGAGGCGATTTGCAGTAGCGCGAACCTCTCTGCGCATACGACGCTCTTCCCAAGCGAGCACGCTCTCATGCGCGCCGAGTCTGGTGAGCAGCGCCCCAATAGCATCGCCATCTCTAAGCACAACACGATCAACACTTCTTACCTCGCGAGCCTTGGCGGTGATTCCTAGTCGACGGGCTGCGCCCACCAAGGCAAGGGCTGCCTCTGGTCCAGGACAGGTAATTTCGAGAGCCGATGAACGACCTGGTTCGGTTAATGAACCGTGTGCGAGAAATGCTCCGCGCCACGCTGCTTCAGCATCGCAGATGCCTGCCGAGACTACTTGAGGCGGCAAGCCACGTACTGGGCGATTATTGGCATCAATCAAACCAGTCTGTCGAGCCAGGGCGTCGCCATCGGAGGTGACGCGAACGACGTAACGACTTCCCTTTCGCAACCCGGAGGGAGAGAGAACGGCCAACTCGGATTCATGTCCGTAGACCTCGGAGATATCTTTGCGCAACCGGCGTGCGCTCTGCGCTGTATCTAACTCAACCTCGATCACAATCTTGCCTGCGGCAATGTGAAGTCCACCGGCGAAGCGAAGGAGGGATGAGACCTCAGCCTTGCGGCAGCAGGGCTTGGTGACGGAGAGACGGCTGAGCTCGTCCTTCACTGATGCTGTCATTGCCATGGCGGTATCTAATCAGGCTTCAACCGAAAATGTGTGCGAAAAGTAAAGATAATTTCTTGGGATCGTGATGCAATGGGTTCTCCGCTTGTGCCACATCGGCGATAACGAGTTCTCCGCCACATTTAGCCACCATTGCCTGCAATTTAGCGGAAGAAGCGATAATGGAGGGGTCGGCGATTGCATAGTCCAAGGTGAGTGAAGGTTGGTGCGAGAGCACTAATTCGAGGTGCTCCTCCGGAGTATTTCCAGCAAACTCCCCCGCACTATTTGGCTCGGCGAGATTGAAAACCATAATTTTCTTAGCCGCAGATTGCGTAACGCATTGCGCCTGTTCCTTAAAGAGAAAGTGCGGCATCACGCTAGAGAACCATGAACCCGGTCCCATTGTTATCCATTGGGCAGCGGCGATTGCGCTCTTAGACTCCTGCGGCATCAGCGGATTTTCTGGAATTAATCTCAGCGATTCTAAAGTTCCCTTTGCCGTCGCCACCTGGACTTGACCACGAATTATCTCCTCGCCGTTGGCTGTGAGAAAACGTCCCTCAATATCAACTGGCTCTATAGCCATCGGCAAAACTCGACCAACAACTTTAAGTAGCTTGCCGACTTCATCTAACCCCGCGACAAAATCACCATCGATATCCCAGAGCGCTGACAGGAGAAGATTTCCAAGGGCATGGCCACCAAGTTCACCTTGCGAGGTGAAGCGATGTTGGATTACATCGGCCCATCCTCGACCCCAATCATCATCGGCACAGAGCGCAGCCAGCGCCATCCGTAAATCTCCAGGAGGTAGTTGATTGAACTCCTGTCGTAATCGGCCACTGGAGCCACCGTTATCTGCAACCGTCACGATTGCAGTGATCTCATCAGTAATCATGCGAAGTGAACGGAGCGTGGCGGCCAATCCGTGCCCACCACCGAGTGCAACGACTCGAGTATTTCTATGGGTCATTTAGAGCTCGCGACCCAAATCTCTGTCAATTACTTGAGCGGAAATCTTCTTTCCAGAAGCGTGCTGTGCGCCATTAAGTCTGGTGGCTAATTCATGGGCGATGGCAACGCTGCGGTGTTTTCCGCCGGTGCACCCAACTGCCAACGTTAAATACTTTCGCCCCTCGTGGATAAAACCGGTAGTCATAGTGTTGAAGAGTGAGATGTACCGATCGAGAAACTCTTGCACATTTGGCGTATCGAGTACTGCATGCTTCACCGCTTCATCCAACCCAGTAAGTGGTCGAAGCTCGGCTATCCAATGTGGGTTGGCAATAAAGCGGCAATCGGTCACCAAATCGGCATCGACCGGAATTCCATATTTGTATCCAAAGCTGAGAATGTTGACTCGCAAATCTGCGCCATCGCCATTTTCAAAAAGGTCAGAGACTTTCTTCTCTAACTGGTGAATATTAAGTGAAGAGGAGTCCAAGACAATATCTGCCACCGAACGAACCTCTTGCAAACGCTCCCGCTCTTGGGCGATTCCATCGAGGATCCGACCGGCGCCTTGAAGTGGATGTGGCCGTCTGGTCGATTCAAAGCGTCGAACCAAAACATCATCGGCGGCATCGACAAAGAGCACACGGTGCGGAATAGAGTTTTCGGCCAACTCCGCAAGCGCCCTACTTAAATCATCAAAAAATTGGCGGCCTCGTACATCGATGACAACGGCAATCGATGTCGCAGTTTTTGAAGCCATCTCGCAGAGGTTTGCTAACAAGGAGGGTGGCAAGTTATCGACCACATACCAGCCGAGGTCCTCCATGGCGTGTGCCACCGTCGAGCGACCGGCGCCACTCATGCCAGTAATCACTACAACTTCATTGCTCGCCATATCTACCTCCAGTTAGTAAAGATACTCAATCAGGAGCGATTATTTCTCCGGTTTGAGTGTTAATTTTCGACGCAGGCACCTCCATTGCAGCTAGCGCTGCAAGTGCTTGGAATATTTGATTGGCAATCTTCTCGCCGATACCCGGAACTAAAGAAATCTCTTCCACCGGTGCTTTTCGAAGCGCAGCAACCGAGCCAAAGGCTTCCAAGATGGCGGCTCGACGTACTTGTCCTAATGTAGGTATCTCATCTAAGAGTGACTCCAACATGACTTTTGATCGCTTGCTGCGATGAAAAGTAATAGCGAAGCGGTGTGCCTCGTCGCGAATACGTTGCAATAAATAAAGGCCTTCACTATGTCTCGGAAAGATTATTGGCTCTTTGCTATCTGGTAGCCAAACCTCTTCCAGGCGCTTGGCCAAACCGCATAACGCAATATCGGAAATTCCCAGCTCCGCTAAGGCTCGCGCGGCAGCAGCGACTTGGGGGGCTCCGCCATCGACCACAATTAGTTGAGGTGGGTAGGCAAATTTGGGCTTAGTGCCACCAAGGGCATTAACTTCATCGATATTGATATCGCGCTCTGCTAAGTATCGTTTGAGTCTGCGTGTAAGAACATGATGCATCGCCCGAGTGTCATCAAACCCAAGCTCATCATCAATGGCGAATCGACGGTATTCACTCTTCTTAGGTTGGCCATCTTCAAAGACCACCATTGAGGCAACCATCGACGTTCCTTGAATATTGGAGATATCAAAACACTCTATCCGAAGCGGGACTTCCGAGAGATCGAGCGCGGCTGCAATCTCCTCTAAGGCTTTGCCGCTAACTGCAGCGTCGTTAGCTCGTTTACTGAGGTATTGAATGAGCGCTTGGTGAGCATTGAGTTTCACCGTGGCCAGCACCTCGAATTTTTCGCCGCGCTGGGGTTGAATTATGGAAACCTTGTGACCGCTCTTTTCGCCCAGCCACTGCTCTAAAACAGCGGCGTTCTCTGGAAGTTGTTGAACCAAGATTTCAGAGGCAGGATCGCTCTCCGCATAAACTTTGAGTAGCGCCGCTTCGATGGTGCTCTCCTCTTCCAATACGTCTGAGCGATCCATCACCCACGAGCGAGAGCCAATGACTCTGCCATGTCGCACTGTGAAAATAGTGATACCGGCATGAGTAATCTCCTCATGCACAGCGATTAAATCAGCGCTGAGATTTTGACTCAGCATGGTACCTGCGGTCTCAGCCGAACGCTTGAGTGCGTGGAGTTGGTCGCGAATCTTGGCCGCCTTCTCGTACTCCTGGTTCTCCGAAGCACGCTGCATATCTTGCTCCAATTGAATGGAGATATCTTCCGGATTGGAATCGAGAAACTTCACTAAATTCTTGGCTAATTGCTGATGTTCCTCTTTGGAAATCCAACCAACACAAGGCGCAGCACACTTACCAATATCACCGAGCAAACATTGGCGCCCAGTTTTCTGCGCCCGCATAAAGTTGGAATCTGAACAACTGCGTATTGGATATATCTTTTGCAAAACGTCGAAGGTGCTTCGCAGCGCCCACGCATGGGCGTAAGGTCCAAAATATTTCACACCAGGGAGTTTCTTGGCCCTTGAGATATATAGCTTAGGAAAATCTTCTTTTAAGCTCACGGCTAGATATGGGTAGGACTTATCATCCTTAAATTGGATATTAAATTGCGGGTTCTCTGATTTAATCCAAGTAAATTCAAGTTGCAGGGCTTCCACCTCGGTGGCAACGATTGTCCAATCAACACGAACTGCGGTGTGGACCATCCGATAGGTCTTCTCCAGCAAATTACTTTGAAAATAGGAGTTAAGTCGATTCTTAAGATTCTTGGCCTTGCCAACATAGATCACGCGATCTTTGGCATCATAAAAGCGATATACCCCAGGGTTAGTTGGGATATTGCTCGGGCGATAACTCTGTGGATCGCTCATCGGTGACTACTTTGACTTTAGAGTTTCGGCCAAGAAAGTTCCGGTGAAGCTCGCTTTATTCTTGGCGATCTCCTCCGGCGTACCTTCGGCAATCACCATTCCACCGCCAGCGCCACCCTCTGGTCCCATATCAATAATCCAGTCAGCAGATTTAATGACATCTAGATTGTGCTCGATGACGATTACCGTATTTCCGGTATCCACTAATCGATTAAGAACAACAAGTAGTTTGCGCACATCTTCAAAGTGCAGACCAGTTGTTGGTTCGTCAAGCACATAAATCGTGCGTCCAGTCGAACGTCGTTGAAGTTCAGTTGCCAGCTTCACGCGTTGGGCTTCTCCACCCGAGAGCGTTGGCGCGCTCTGTCCAAGACGAACATACCCAAGACCGACTTCATCAAGGGTCTTGAGGTATCTAGCAATAGCTGGAACAGATTCGAAGAAGCCAAGCGCTTCTGATATCGGCATATCCAAGACTTGGGCGATAGTCTTACCCTTGTAGTGAACTTCTAGCGTCTCTCGGTTATAACGTGCGCCATGGCAGACCTCGCATGGAACATATACATCGGGAAGGAAGTTCATCTCGATGGTGATGGTTCCATCTCCCGCGCAGTTCTCGCAGCGACCACCTTTGACGTTAAAGGAGAAGCGGCCTTGTTGATATCCACGAATCTTTGCCTCTGCGGTTTCAGCAAATAACGCCCGAACCTTGTCGAAGACGCCGGTATAGGTGGCTGGATTCGAGCGAGGAGTGCGACCGATTGGAGATTGATCAACGTGCACAACTTTATCGAGGTGCTCAAGACCAGTGATTGTTCGGTGTCTACCCGGAACGATACGCGCGCCATTGAGCTTGTTGGCTAGGACGGAATAGAGAATGTCGTTAACCAAAGTGGATTTACCAGAACCAGAGACGCCGGTAACCGCCACGAAGTTGGCAAGCGGGAAGGAAACATCGATATTTTGCAGATTGTTTTCGCGCGCTTGTTTTACCGTTAAAGATTTAGCTTTTACCTGTGGGCGACGATTTTTCGGAACCTCAATCTTTGAGCGACCAGAGAGATAGGCGCCAGTGATGGAATCTTTGGCCGTAATTAGCGCTTGATAGTCTCCGGATGAGACGACTACACCACCATGCTCACCTGCGCCTGGCCCAATATCGACGATCCAATCCGCGGTGCGAATCGTGTCCTCATCATGTTCAACAACAATGAGAGTATTTCCCAAATCTCTAAGCCGCGTAAGCGTCTCAATCAATCGTCTATTATCGCGTTGGTGCAGCCCAATACTTGGCTCGTCTAGAACGTAAAGCACTCCAACTAAACCCGAACCGATCTGAGTAGCTAGTCGAATACGTTGCGCCTCACCGCCAGAAAGTGTCCCGGCTGGTCGTTCGAGTGAGAGATAGTTCAAGCCAACATCAAGTAGGAATCCCAGGCGAGCGTGAACCTCTTTGAGAACTCGCTCGGCGATCTGCTTTTCCCGAGCTGTCAGTGAGAGCTTCTTAAGAAAGACCGCGCAATCGGCCAAGGAGAGTTGGCAGATTTCGGCAATGTTCTTCTCCCCCAATGTGACTGAGAGAACTTCTGGCTTTAATCGAGTTCCCTTACAGACTGGGCATGGAGTTTCGCGCATATACGCTTCATATTTATCGCGGCTGAAATCACTATCGGTTTCGGAATGGCGACGTTGAACAAAGGAGACGACACCTTCAAAGCCAGTCGAATAATTTCTAACCCGTCCATAGCGATTCTTATATTTCACATGCACTTCATAGTCATAACCATGTAATAAAGCCTGCTTCGCTTTGGCGGGAAGTGACTTCCATGGCTTCTCCATCGAGAATTTCATATCGGCAGCCAAGCCTTCAATCAGGCGGTGGAAATACTCGGATGATTGGCCACCCGCCCAAGGCGCGATTGCTCCTTCATAAATGCTTAACGAATCATCCGGGATGACTAACTCTTCATCTACTTCTAACTTGGTGCCGATACCAGTGCACTCTGGGCAGGCGCCAAAAGGTGAGTTAAATGAGAAGGAGCGAGGTTCCAGCTCTTCAAAGGAGAGACCACAATCATGGCAAGCCATGTGCTCGCTATAGGTCTTCTCTTTCTCAGGATCGCCAGCTGCAACATCTACGAAATCAAGAATGACTAGGCCATTGGCTAAGCGAAGTGCTGTCTCAACAGAGTCAGTAATGCGTGACTTGGAATCTGGTTTAACAGTTAGGCGGTCAACAACAACTTCGATCGTGTGCTTCTCTTGCTTTTTGAGTTTGGGAACATCGGCAATGGCATAGACGGTGCCATCAACGCGCACTCGCGCAAAACCCTGGACCGTAAAGTCTTTAAATAAGTCGAGGAACTCACCTTTTCGTTCACGAACTACTGGGGCCAGGACAAGGAATTTACTTCCCTCTTTCATTCCCAATATTTGATCAACGATATTTTGTGGCGTCTGTTTGGCAATCGCCTTTCCGCAATTAGGGCAATGTGGTCGACCGGCGCGAGCAAATAGCAGTCGAAGATAGTCATAAACCTCAGTAATTGTGCCCACGGTTGAGCGCGGGTTGCGGTTGGTCGACTTTTGATCGATGGATACGGCTGGCGAAAGACCCTCTATGAAGTCCACATCTGGTTTATCCATCTGACCGAGAAACTGACGCGCATAGGCCGATAGGGATTCCACGTAACGGCGTTGGCCTTCGGCAAAGATGGTGTCGAAAGCGAGTGAGGATTTACCGGAACCACTCAGGCCGGTAAAAACAATCAGCGCATTGCGAGGCAAGTCGAGCGAAACATTCTTCAAGTTGTGCTCGCGCGCGCCGCGAACAATTAATCTATCGGCGCTCATTTACGTACCAGCCTCTTCCATTCCACGGAGCTCCTTCTTGAGCTCACGAATCTCATCTCGCAACCGAGCTGCCAATTCGAAGGCGAGTTCAGCTGCGGCGGTCTTCATCTGTTCGGTGAGCGATTCTATGAGAGCCACCAACTCTTGTCGTGGCAACGAGTGCGCCTTTGCCAGGTCAACTTCCAGACCGGCTGAAATGACCCCGCCTTTCTTGCCTTTCTCGCCCTTTTGACCTTTAGCAATGAAGCTCACCCAATCATCGGTATCTTCGGCTTCGGCGGTAATCAAATCGGTGATATCAGCGATCTTTTTCCGCAATGGCTTGGGATCGATGCCGTGCTCCAGGTTATAGGCCACCTGCTTTGCGCGACGGCGATTGGTCTCATCGATTGCCTGCGCCATGGCTGGCGTTATGTTGTCGGCATACATATGAACTTCACCCGATACATTTCGAGCGGCGCGACCAATCGTTTGAATCAGTGAAGTAGCCGAGCGCAGAAAGCCTTGCTTATCAGCATCCAGGATTGCAACCAGCGAGACTTCCGGCAAATCTAGGCCTTCGCGCAAAAGGTTAATACCGATCAGCACGTCATACTCTCCAGAACGCAACTCTCGCAGTAGCTCGACCCGGCGCAGCGTATCTACCTCGGAATGCAGGTATCTCACTCGCACACCTTGCTCTAAGAGATAATCGGTTAAGTCTTCGGACATCTTTTTGGTGAGCGTGGTTACTAAGACTCGCTCATTCTTGGCAGCCCGAATATTTATCTCATTACGAAGGTCATCGATCTGCCCCTTGATAGGTTTAATAATTATCTGTGGATCAATTAGACCAGTTGGGCGAATTACTTGTTCGACCACATCGCCCGCCACCTTCTCCAATTCATACTTTCCAGGAGTAGCCGAGAGATAGACGGTCTGGCCTTTGCGTTCTAGGAATTCATCAAACTTCAGCGGCCGATTGTCCATGGCGCTGGGAAGGCGGAATCCATGTTCTACCAAGGTGCGCTTTCGGGAGGCATCGCCTTCAAACATGGCACCGATCTGCGGAACTGTCACATGTGATTCATCTATAACGGTAAGGAAATCCTCCGGAAAATAATCGAGGAGACAGTTACCGGCCGAGCCAGCGGCGCGACCATCAATATGACGGGAATAGTTTTCGATACCGGAACAAAATCCCAATTGTTGGATCATTTCAATGTCAAAGGTAGTGCGCATACGAATACGTTGCGCCTCGAGCAACTTTCCTTGCCGTTCAAAGAGATCGACGCGAGCTTCCATCTCTTCTTGAATTTGCGCAACTGCCCGCTTCATAGTCTCCGGGCCAGCGGCATAATGACTTGCTGGAAATACATACATCTCTGATTCATCACGAATAATTTCGCCAGTCAAAGGGTGAAGAGTCATGATCTTTTCAATCTCATCACCGAACATCTCAATTCGAAGCGCAAGCTCTTCGTACATGGGAATAATCTCGATAGTATCGCCGCGAACTCTAAAGGTGCCACGCTCGAAGGCCATATCGTTTCTGCGGTATTGAATATCTACAAATTTTCGCAGGAGCTGATTACGCTCGATGCTGTCACCGACTTTGAGCTTGATCATTCGATCTACATACTCTTGCGGAGTGCCAAGACCATAGATACACGAAACTGTGGCAACTACGATGACATCGCGACGAGTAAGTAGTGAATTTGTGGCCGAGTGGCGTAACCGTTCGACCTCGGCGTTGACCGAACTATCCTTCTCGATGAAGGTATCGGTTTGCGGAACGTACGCCTCGGGTTGGTAATA
>CAIUHB010000029.1 GCA_903898855.1 uncultured Actinomycetes bacterium
GCAATGGATCCTGCCGGAATTTATATCCAAGGAATCATTCTGATCTTGGCATTTATTTCGATTCTCTTGATTGCAGATCAGGATAATTTCACCGCCCAAGCATCAGCGCTACCTGGCTCAGAAGAAGAGTCGCTTGCGATTGCAGAAGGAAAGCAGCAGACCGAAATCTTTCCGCTCACGCTATTTGCAATCTCCGGAATGCTGCTCTTCCCGATTGCGACTGACCTGATTACCCTCTTTGTTGCGCTAGAAGTTCTCTCACTTCCTTTGTATTTGATGGCAGGCCTCTCTCGTCGCCGTCGCCTCCTTTCGCAAGAAGCTGCGCTTAAGTACTTCCTGCTCGGCGCATTTTCATCGGCAATATTCCTCTTCGGAGTTGCCTTCCTCTATGGATATTCCGGATCACTTGGATTTAGCGATATCGCTGCCTCAATTTCTGCGACCGGTAACAACTCAGTCTTCTTATATATCGGAATAATCTTTCTCTCAGTCGGCTTGCTCTTTAAAGTTGGCGCAGTCCCATTCCATTCCTGGACTCCCGATGTTTATCAAGGCGCGCCTACGCCAATCACTGGCTTTATGGCTGCTTGTACCAAGGTGGCAGCTTTCGGAGCGACACTTCGTCTCTTCTATGTCGCGCTCGATGCAGTGAACGGAACGTGGAAGCCAATCATTACCGCAATCGCGATGATCACCATGGTTATTGGATCAATCGCGGCGATGAGCCAGCGCGATATTAAGCGCGCACTTGCATATTCCTCAATTGCTCACGCCGGCTTCCTGCTAGTTGGAGTAGTTGCGCTCAATCAATCTGGATTACGTGCTTCGCTCTTCTATTTCATCGCTTATGGTCTAGCTACCTTGGGCGCCTTTGCGATTATTACAATCGTGCGCGATTCATCTGGCGAAGTTACCGATCTCAATCGCTGGGTTGGCCTTGGAAAGAAATCACCACTAGTTGCTAGTGCATTCACCATCTTCCTACTCAGCTTCGGTGGCATCCCACTGACTGCTGGTTTTGTTGGAAAATTCTCCATCTTCTCCGCGGCCTACGAGAGTGGAAATATGGCTATCGTGGTTGTTGCCGCACTGGCTTCGGCAATCGCCCTCTTCTTCTACCTGCGCATCGTCTTGATGATGTGGTTTGCTGAACCAACCAATGATTCAGTGACCGTGGTTATTCCATCATTCCTAACTCGCATTGCAATTCTAGTTACAGTGATTGCAACTGTTCTCTTTGGTGTAATACCTGGCCCACTACTTGATTCTGCGAAGAACTTCGCAGTCTTCTTGCACTAAGCCCGCATGTCACAACTCGGCATCCCAGATATAGATTCTGGATTGGAGCAGGTACTCCTTTCGCAAATGCAGGAAGTAGAAGCGCTACTTCGTTCACATATCGAGGGTAAATATCCCTTTGTTATCGAGACCTCCCGCCACTTAGTAGAAGCCGGTGGCAAGCGTCTTCGTCCAATGCTGGTGCTGCTCTCAGCCCAGTTCGGTAAAGGCGTGAGTAAAGATATTGTGAAGTCAGCAGTTGTCTGCGAATTAACTCACCTAGCAACTTTGTATCACGATGATGTAATGGATGAAGCGCCAAAGCGTCGCGGGGTCGATAGCGCCAACAAACGCTGGGATAACTCCATCGCAATTTTGACTGGCGATTATCTATTTGCAAAAGCTTCACTTTTACTCGCCGAACTTGGGCCAGCAGCGGTTCACCTCCAAGCAGTTACTTTCGAGCGCCTCGTCATTGGTCAGATCATGGAGACCCAAGGCTCGACCCCGGGCAAGAGTTTGATTGACCATTACCTTTCGGTCATCGCAGATAAGACTGGCTCACTGATTGCAGCTAGCGCTCGTTATGGCGCCATGATGTCAGAAGCCTCTGACCTAGTGCGCGATACTTTGACTGAATATGGCGAGAAGATTGGCGTTGTCTTCCAACTAGCCGATGACATTATTGATATCGCAAGCACATCCGGAGAATCTGGTAAGACTCCTGGAACCGACTTGCGCGAGGGTGTTCCAACTCTGATTACGCTCTTTGTGCTCGAATCCACCGATCCAGTAGATAATGAATTGAAGAAGATTCTCTCAGCTCCAATTACTGATGAAGCGGTAGTCGAATCCACTCTGGCAACTCTTCGCACTCACAAGGCGATGGAGCAATCACGCGAATTGGTACAGCGTTATGCCGATGAGGCAAAGTCGCTCTTGAACTCGCTTCCAGATGGGCCAGCTAAGAAGGCTTTAATCAACCTCAGCGACGCTGTTATTACTCGATCTTCCTAATTTAATCAGATCGACTGCAAGTGCGGTGAGCGCAATCCAGATTACAAAGAAGCCAATCCAGCGCGCGGCCGACATATGTTCATGTCGAAGGAAAACTCCGAGCAAGAATTGAACTGTCGGAGTTATATATTGAATCAACCCGACTAGCGAGAGCGGCAAACGAGTCGCGGCGCCATTAAATAGTAATAATGGAATAGCGGTTACCGCGCCAGCAAGAATGAGAAGTGTTGTCAGTCCGGCACCATGCCCAAACTGACCTTGGCCTTTGTGACCGAGGTAGATCAAATAACCCGCATAGGGAACGAGCGAGATTGTGGTTTCAATTGCCAAACTTTCCAGTGAACCTAATCCAAGTTGTTTTTTAATAAATCCATAGCTTCCAAATGAGAGGGCCAAAGTTATGGCCACCCAAGGAAAAGTTCCGGCATCGATGGCAAGTACTAATACACCGATTGTGGCGACCAATACTGAGAACCATTGAAGCTTTCGCATCCGCTCCTTAAGCAGAATTACGCCAAATCCAATGCTCACTAAGGGATTGATGTAATAGCCCAATGAGGCATCAACAATATGTTTGTTATTTACCGCCCAAATATATGTCGTCCAGTTAATGGAGATGAGCACAGCGGCCAGAGTTAAACCCCAAAAGATTCGCTTGTTCTTCATTAAAGCAAACGTTGCTTTTAGTTTTCGAGTAACGGCCAAAACTATTACGCAGAAAGCTAAAGTCCAGACCGCGCGATTGCAGACAATCTCAAGTGGATTTGCTGGCTTAAGTAGCGGCCAATAGAGCGGGAAGAGCCCCCAAATTAAATATGAGGAGAGGCCATTGATTAGTCCTACTTTGAAGCGGTTCATCGCCTAACGATAGTTGGTAAATTGAACAGCAAAATCCCAATCGCCGGCTTTCACCATTGCAATTGCATCTTGCAGATCATCGCGACTCTTGGAAGTCACGCGCAAAGTATCGCCTTGAATTTGAGTCTTAATTGATTTAGGGCCCTCATCGCGCAAGAGCTTGGCA
>CAIUHB010000030.1 GCA_903898855.1 uncultured Actinomycetes bacterium
GGCACCACTGCGTAGCGCACTACAAGAAACAGGCATTAAAGATGTGATGGCCGCTGCTGCATTCCTGCAATCCGTCACTGACGCTGCATCCGTTCGTATTGAGTCCGGAAATGCAGCAGAGCCCGAAATCCAGAGCGCCACCACTTTCGCGATCGCTGGACTTCGAGCTCTAGCCGCTAACTAACTCTTAGTTAAGTACTACTTGACCTTAATGGTCACCTTTGTCATCAACGCTACGTAGTTCGCTGACGCTGCCGCGGTTGCGCTCAAGACACATGATCCAGCACGCAATCCGATCACAGTTTCGCCAACAACAGCACAGGTCTTGGTTGTTGTTGATGAATACATCACAGCTTCACCGAAGTTGGTCTTTGCAGCCAACGCGACTGGCTTACCGTGTCCGATTGATGTGACCTTGTTGGTCAGAGTCTGGATGCCTGCGCCCAACATGAATGGGAAGTTCACTTGTGAACCTGAGCCGACCTTGATGTTCAAGTTACATGCACCAGTCGCCGAAAGCGCCTTAATGTAGTTGATTGCGATCACGCAGAAGGTCTTGCCAGATGGATCAGCGCTGATTGATGCGGTTGCTGGTTCGCCATCTGATGTCTTGATGGTGACGAGCTTTGGAGTCTCATATCCCAACGCGCCTGGCATGGTGCCAGACAAGTCTTTGCCATCGATTTGTGCGGTGATGGTCACTGATGGAGCAGCTGCGGTAGTTGTTGCAGGCGTGGTTCCGGTTGCAGCAAAAGCGATGGGGAAGAACTGATCCTGGCTCTTATCTGTGGTGGAGTCGTGGTCGAATTCAATTTGGATTCCACAAGTTTGGTGCGCGCAATCTGCACCCCATGCATGGCCATTATTGACGACGACCTTGATGATGTCGGTTGGCTTTGCGGTGCCACCCATCGCTGTGGTGACCCACTGCTCGGATGCTGCATTCATTTGGGTTGGACGAGCGCCAGCTGCTGGCTGCACGGCTTGGTAGACATACAAACCCTTGCCAGTAGGAAAGTTACCGAGTGTCAGATAGACGGTGTCGCCATTGGGATTCAAACCAGTGATCGTCTGTGATGCCAACGGTGCGCCTGTCGATTGCACGAAGGTGACGGTGGCAGCTGCTGCCATTGCTGCTGGTGCAACACCGATTGCGAGTACCGCTGCGGTAACGGCGGCGATAATGTGACGCTTATTCATATTTCTCCTTGTGGTTGTCATTTAGCGAACTTCAATGGGATGTACATGTCAGAGGAACGATCTTGGGTGCGCAGATGGTCAGCGCGGGTATAGATGGCGCAGGTGGTCTTGCGGCAGTCAATCTTTCCAATCATTGGTGAAACTTTCAGTGTGAGATTAAAACGGCCACCTGGCAGATATGGCTTCGCAAGACCAACGCCATATGTCGGTGGGTTAGAAGATATCCAATACGAGGCGCCTAACTTTCCGGTCTTATCTGCACCACCACCACATGGTGTTGGTTGTTGGTTCTTAGGGACCACAACACACATCGCGACATAAATGCCAACGGTTTCGTCAAAATGAGCACCAGTGACGTTGATTAAATCGCCCGACTTCACGTTCGTCGTCTTTGAGACCGTCAGAATCGAACCATTTGAGGCAGTGATTGATGTCGCGGCGTATGCAGGCGCGGCAAGAATCGAGAGCAGAGCCCCAATAACAACGACTGTTTTACGCACGGGCATACGGTAAAGCGGGGCGCTGATTTTTGCCTCCGACACTTTTCTCTCCACTGTCGGAAAAGGATTTCTGAGAATGAGTCAGA
>CAIUHB010000031.1 GCA_903898855.1 uncultured Actinomycetes bacterium
CGCAATAAATCCACGATCAACGTAAACCGAGTTGCCAGCCAGCGGAGACTTGCCTGCGCCTGGGGCGTACTTGGTGACGTATTCCAGAATCTGGGCCTCGGCCGCTTCGAGCTCCACGCCGTTAGGAATCTCGGTAATCAGTCCAGATGCCGTATGCATCTCGCGGACGAAGTCGTTCATGCCAGCAAGCTGTTCGGCGCTCGCCCGGATAACAAGGTCCACACCCTCGCCCAAGACGTTGAGCTGGGAGTCGGTGACCAGAACCGCAATCTCAACTAATACATCTTTATTAAGGTCGAGACCGGTCATCTCGCAATCAACCCAAATCAAGTTGGGGGAGTCAGCTGCCATACACGAAGGGTAACTGACCGCGGGGGCGCTCGCTCCGCGTGATTTCACCGCTCGTTCACCTTCTCGTAACCTTTTAATAAGGTAAAAAACCTGAGTCGGGGGAAAACTTCACCCCATGTCCTCAACCCTCATTGAGCCCAAGCCTGGCGCGTATAACGGAGCGACCCCGGCGAAGCGCGAGATTACAACCAAGCCGCGTTTCTCCGACAAAGTATTTCGTGGTGTTGTTACAGGTGGCGGTCTCTCATCACTCGTCGTTCTTGGCTTAATTCTCGGCTTCCTTCTTTTCGAAGGTTACGCCACTCTTAAAGCTCAAGGCATCCATTTCTTAACAGGAAGCAACTGGCAAGCGGTGCAGAACGACGCAGGAGTTGTTGATCTCCACAAATCACAATTCGGAATTGCCGCGATGCTTGTCGGCACTTTGGTTGTCGCAACAATCGCAATCTTGGTCGGCGTTCCGCTTTCTGTCGGAGCCGCAATCTACTTAACCTTCTATGCGCCAAACGCTATAAAGAAAATCATGGTCACCATGATCGACTTGATGGCAGCATTCCCTTCAATCCTCTTTGGATTATGGGGCTTCTTCATTCTCGAGAACAGCGCTGAATATTGGGCCAAACTTCTCCATAAGTATTTGGGCTTTATCCCGTTCTTCAAGATGGAAGTTCCGTACTTCTCTCGCTCACCATTTATCGCTGGCCTCGTTCTAGCAATCATGATTATTCCGATTGTCACATCCATCTCACGTGAAATCTTTTCGCAGACTCCACTAGATCGCATTCAAGCCGCATACGCACTAGGCGCTACACGGTGGGCGATGATCCGTGCGGTTGCCTTCCCTTATGCGCGCTCCGGAATCGTCGGTGGCGCGATGCTGGGACTTGGTCGTGCGATGGGCGAAACCGTTGCGGTTTATACCGTTTTGAATATCGTCTACAAAGTTAACTTCCACGTGCTCATTAGCGCCGGCGGCAACGTGGCGTCAATGATCCTCGCGAAGTTTGGTGAAGCCAGCCCAATGGAAGTCAAAGCGCTGATGGCCGCCGGCCTGGTGCTCTTCCTTGTGACTTTGCTGGTCAACTCACTCGCGACAGTTATCGTTTCGCGTTCGAAGGCAGGTCGCTAATGGCTAACGATGTGATTGTTTCTACGAACTCAACACCAAAGCCACGCCAACCATGGGCGGCTTCTCCAAAGGATCGCGTGGAAACCGCGCTCTTGTTTGTGGGAGCAGCAATCGCATCCTTTATCTTGGTGGCGATTACTCCGCTTAAGGGCAAGCTTGCTTACGTAGCGGTCTTCTTTATCGCCTTTATCGCGATTGATTTTGCTTTCAACTACATCAAGCGCGGTAATGCAGCGGCGAAGGACAGCATCTTTAGAGGCTTTGTCACCGCTGCGATTGTGATCGCGGTGATGCCGATTATTTCCATTCTGGCAACGGTCTGGATTCGCGGACATAAGGGTCTGCACTGGACCTTGTTTACGACCGATATGCACTCTGCGACATATACCGATCCGGTTTCACACGGTGGGTTGTTGCACGCGATGCTCGGCACCGCTCTTTTAGTTATCTTTGCAATTGTCTTGTCGGTGCCGATTGGCATCTTGACTGCGATTTACTTGACTGAGATTAACGGCCGCTTTGCTCGTCCGATTCGCTTCTTGGTTCAGGCGATGTCTGGTGTGCCATCGATTGTTGCTGGTTTGTTTATCTTGGCCGCGATTGTGTATCCGATGACCAAGCAATACAACGGCGTGGAGGGTTCACTCGCGCTGGCTATCTTGATGATTCCTACCGTTGCTCGTGCTTCGGAAGAAGTGCTGCTTCTGATTCCTGGCGACCTGCGTGAGGCAGGCGTGGCCCTGGGTGGTACTCAGTGGCGCACGGTGGCGATGGTTGTCGTTCCAGCGGCTCGCAGCGGCCTGATTACCGCGATGATTTTGGGCGTTGCCCGTATTGCTGGCGAGACCGCACCTCTTGTTTTGCTCACCGGCGGCGGCGATACTAAGAACGCCAATATGTTCCACGGCCCTATGGGCTCGTTGCCGTATTACATCTGGAAGGGCTTTACCCAGGGCACACCAGAGTCTGTGACACGAGCATGGGCGGGCATCTTGGTGCTGCTCGTTCTCGTACTTGTTTTGTTCGGTCTAGCGCGTTACCTCGGAAACCGAAAGGTCGGTAAGTAAGCATGATCGGCGATAACTCACAGAATTCAGAAAGCCAGAATGAAGGAGAAAAAATGAACGAGACAACTACATCATCGTTGTCACAGATTGCTGCTGCGAAGACCGCCAAGGCGCCGGGCAATAACGCTATGGGCGTCGGTCTTGAGGCACGCGGCGTGCACGCATGGTTCGGTGAGAAGCACGCGTTGGCTAACGTCTCGCTTGATTTCTGGCCTGGCACCGTCACCGCGTTGATCGGTCCATCTGGTTGCGGCAAGTCAACATTTATTCGCACCTTGAACCGTATGCACGAGTTCATTCCTGGCGCAGCGATGGCCGGTGAAGTACTACTCAATGGTGAAGATGTGTACGCACCTGGCGTGGATGTCACCAAGATTCGCCTGAAGGTCGGCATGGTTTTCCAGAAGCCAAATCCATTTCCTTCTATGACAATCGCCGAGAACGTGTTGGCTGGTCTGAAGCTGGCTCAGCTCAAGGCCGAGAATAAAGATGATTTGCTCGAAGAATGCTTGGAGCGCGCGGGCTTGTGGTCAGAGGTCAAGGATCGCCTCAACACTCATGGCGGAGCGCTCTCTGGCGGACAACAACAACGCCTCTGTATTGCCCGTTCGCTCGCAGTGCGTCCGCAAGTTCTCTTGATGGATGAGCCATGTTCAGCTCTTGATCCTGGTTCAACCCTGAAGATCGAAGAGACGATTCAGCATTTGTCGTCGTCCGTCACGATCGTGATTGTGACCCACAACATGCAACAAGCTGCCCGTGTATCGGACTACACCGCCTTCTTCTTGTCTGAAGGTGGCCCTGGCCAGATGATTGAAGTCGGACCTACGAACGAGATTTTCTCTCGTCCAAAGGACAAGCGGACCGAAAACTACGTCACCGGACGCTTTGGCTGATTCACCTTCTGTTCACCTTGGCATCGACTGCCGTTCACCGTCTGGTGGGCGGCAGTTTCTCTTTTCTCCGTAGTTTTCTCCCCACACAGATGAGTTATCTCGTAACTCACCACCGAAAGGGAGTCCATGAAGGTTTCACGTTCACTTAAGGTTGCTGCAGCAGTTATTGCAGTTTCAGCCTTGGCTGCTAACTCAGCAGTCGCAGCGGTCTCAATCACTGCTGGCGGATCATCATTCGCAGCACCACTTATCAACGCATGTAAGGTTGCATGGCAGACATCAACCGGAAACACCCTCACATACACAACTTCATCTTCAGGTACCGGACAGACAAACGAGAACAACGGAATCGGCGATTTCAACTTCTCTGACTCTGCTTACACCTCAACCAAGGCAACAGTTGTTCACATTCCTGTAGTCGCAGCTCCAATCGCTGTTGGTTACAACTTGCCTAACACCGGTAAGGACCTTTACCTTTCACAGAAGACCCTCTCAGATATCTTCGCTGGTGTAGTCACCAAGTGGAACGATCCAGAGATTGCTGCTGATAACAACCGCACCGTTTCTGTTTCAATCTTCAAGAAGGATTCATCAGGAAACCCTGTGAAGGATTCTTCAGGTAAGCCAGTTGTCTTGAACACCATCACCAAGAAGGTTTACTACACCCTTCCAAGCCAGAGCATCCGTATCGTTGCTCGCGCTGATGCTTCAGGCACAACAGCTAACTTCGTCAAGTTGTTCAACATCCAGTTCCCAACATTGTGGAGCAAGGCAAACGACAAGACCTTCACCAACGATTTCCCAGGAAACGTTAACGATCCAAAGAACCTCGGTCGTATTCAGACCGCAACAGGTTCAGCTGGTGTTGCTGCAACA
>CAIUHB010000032.1 GCA_903898855.1 uncultured Actinomycetes bacterium
ATCAAGGGTCTTTACAACGTCAGTTGCAGGAACCTTATAAGCGGTCTTGAAGCCAGCGAAGCCATCTGGACGGCTTGCGAACTCTGACTCAACGCACCAGACGCGCTCAGCTGCAGGAATCTTTGTGACCATATCTGAGTATGTCTTGATTCCGTACTTAGCAGCCTCTGCCTTGGTGATTGCCCATGCATAGGTGTCGTTGAATGAGGTCATTGGAAGCCAAGTGACCTTGTTTGCCTTATCAGCAGCTACAACCTTTGTGTAAAGGGTGTTTGGATCAAGGGTGGTGTCGGTCTGCTTCTGGTAAACCAACCAGGCAGTTCCGGTGTACTCCCAGTAGAGAGCAATCTGACCCTTGGTCATTGCATCGCGGGTGGTTACTGAACCCTTGATGTTTGTCTTGTCGGTGACCTTGCCACCGTGAGCAAGAATGTACTGCTTAACGATCTTGCTGAGAACGATGCTCTCAGTAAAATCCTTTGAGCCGATTACTACGTTGACGCCCGCGAGGGATGTCTTGCTACCTGCGGCATTAGCTGGAGAAACAGCGGTGACTGCTGTCATGGCTGCTACTACAGCTGCAGTTGCTAGAGCAACGGCTTTGATGCGCTTTACCTGCATTGTGTACCTTCCTTAGGTATTTAGATCCCTCGTGGTCGAAGGAATTCTTCCGCCAAACGCGCTAACCAATCCATGGTGAAGGCCACGATAATCGTGAGCATTCCCCCGACGAGTAGAACGATCTGACGGTTTAACTTCAGACCAGGAATGATGAGCATTCCTAGCCCGCCTCCGTTGACGAAGACACCCAATGTGGCCACGCCAACGGTAAGAATTAATGTGGTGCGCACGCCGGCAAGAATGACGGGCACCGCTAGTGGAAGTTCGATTTTGCGCAACGCTTGGCCGGGTGTCATACCCATACCCATCGCTGATTCAACGATGAATGGATCAATCTCTTGCAGACCCACGATGGTGTTACGCAAGATAGGCAAAGTTCCAAATGCGGCAAAGGTGCCGATGGCGACCGGCTTTCCGAAGCCAAACCAGATGCCCGCAAGGATGAGCAAGCCAACAGCTGGGAATGCCTGACCGATATTGGCAAGCGCGAGTGCAATCGGCGTAAAGCGCTTCATCTTGGGTCGAGTAAAGAGAATTCCGCCAGGAATAGCAATTAACAAAATAATTGCAGCAGCCGAGAACGAAAGAACAAGGTGGTCTTCGATTGCTTTGAAAATGAACTTGGTATTGATGGTGACCTTCTCGATGATATCCAGTTTGTGATTATGGATATAGGTCAACATGATTCCGAGGATGATGAGGATCAAAACGGGTTGCACAAGCAGCGACCGATTGCGCTTGAAGATTAAGCGCGCGGACTGCGAATACATAGATCCTGCAGTCAGGTTGGGTTGCTTGACTTTTGCCATGATTACTTAGCCGCCGCCCGAGTCTTTGCAATGACATCTTGCAACGCATCAAAGGTCAGGTGTCCGCGGGTTCCAATATTGATGGAATCAGCGCCGCTGATGAACTTCTCCATCGCTTCGCGCAAGGTGCTGGATTCAGGAACGGTCACGGTTGCAGGCGTACCAGGCAAGACATCGATACCGGCGAGACCAACCAAAGCCAACATGCGAACCGCAGCAGCGTCGCCGACAAAACTCTTCACGCGATCCGTTGCTGGGTTCGAAAGAATTTCAAGCGGAGTGCCGTATTGCTCGACATGAGATTGCTCGGACAAGACCGCGATGCG
>CAIUHB010000033.1 GCA_903898855.1 uncultured Actinomycetes bacterium
GTACCCAAGGAGACGCCCGCTTTTTGGGCTACATCCCGAATACTTACGCTCATAATTGAAACGATACAGTAGAAATCAAATAAAACTAGAGCCGCATTGATCGATATGTAGTAGCCGAGATATTTCGTGATGAAACCGTTATAAATTAAGCGTAAATCGGCATTGACCGCAACAGAGCTTTCGATTAACCTTTAGAAATCGCTTGAAACGTTTCAATTATTACGAGAGATGGTCCATTAGTGGAGAAGATTCTTGAGATACGTGGGGCAGCCAAGAGATTTGGCGGCGTGCACGCACTCGTTGATGCAAACCTCTCGCTCTACCCGCGCGAGATCCATGCTCTCCTTGGCGAAAATGGCGCCGGTAAATCAACTCTCCTCAAGACTTTAGCTGGCGTACATAAACTCGATGCCGGCAGCATCTCGCTCTTCGGTAAAGAGTTCGTTGCCAGTGGAACTCGCGGTTCACAAGAGCAGGGCATTGCCGTTATCTACCAAGAGCCAAACCTTTTTCCTGATCTCACTTTGGCCGAGAATGTTTTCATTGGTCGCCAACTCACACATGGCAAGACTGTGGCTTGGAAAGATATGGCGGAGCAATCAGCTGCGCTCTTTAAGCGCCTTGGCGTTCCATTAGATCCAGCACGTCGCGCTCGCGGACTTTCCATCGCTGATCAACAAATCGTTGAGATTGCAAAAGCGCTTTCACTTCAAGCAAAAGTAATTGTGATGGATGAACCTACTGCTGCGCTCTCGGCCAACGAGACCGAACGCCTCTTTGGCGTTGCACGTTCATTGCGCGAAGAAGGTGCGGCACTTGTATTTGTTAGCCACCGCCTCGATGAAGTTATGGCGCTCTGCGATCGCGTAACCATTATGCGCGATGGTGCAACAGTTGCAACCGCGCCAATTGCAGAAGTTGATACTGAAAAGATTGTGAAGTGGATGGTTGGTCGCGAGCTCTCTGACCTCTTCCCTAAAATGGAAGCCAAGATTGGCGAGACAGTACTTAAAGTCGAAAAAATTAGCCGCGCTGGACAATTTGAAGATATCTCCTTTGAAGTAAAGGCCGGAGAGATAGTCGGCATCGCTGGCTTGGTTGGTTCTGGTCGAAGTGAAGTTATTCGTGCAATCTTTGGAATCGATAACTACGAGCACGGCAGCGTCACCTTTCTTGGCAAGAAGATGAAGAAGAACGCGCCAAATAAAGCGATGCAAGATGGCATTGCGCTCGTTCCAGAAGATCGTCGCCAACAAGGTCTCTTTATGCCGGTATCAATTACTCGCAACACTTCAATTACCCTGCTTAAGAGTTTGAGCAAATTTGGTCTACTTCGTAAGTCTTCTGAGACTGGCGTTAGCGCTGAATGGTCAAAGAAGCTACAACTTAAATTTAATTCACTAGAAGATTCAGTTGATCGTCTCTCTGGTGGAAATCAACAGAAAGTCGTTCTCGCTAAATGGCTCTCAACTAAGCCAAAGTTATTGATTATTGATGAACCTACTCGCGGAATCGATGTCGGAACCAAGTCAGAAGTACACCGCTTCCTCTCGCAAGAAGCGAGCAGAGGCCTAGCTATCTTGATGATTTCCAGCGAACTTCCAGAAGTCTTGGGAATGTCTGATCGAATTTTAGTTATGCGTGAAGGACGACTAGTCGCTCACTTCAACGCCGCAGAAGCTAATCCAGAGAATGTCATCGCAGCGGCTTCGGGGGCGAACTAATGAGAAACCTTTTGAAAATTCGCGAACTCCCTATCGCAGTTGTACTCGTAGCCTTTTTCAGTATCGCCGCGCTCGGAAACCACGCGCTCTTCTCTTTCTCTGGATTACACGACCTACTCTTTGGCTCATCCATCATCTGTCTCTTGGTCTCTGCCGAAACTTTGATCATCGTGATGAAGCACATCGATCTCTCGATTGGTTCCACAATCGGCTTTGCTTCATACATCATCGGCAAGAACGCCTCCAACGGACA
>CAIUHB010000034.1 GCA_903898855.1 uncultured Actinomycetes bacterium
AACGATGACTTTCCAGCACTAGGAAAACCAATCAAACCAATATCAGCAACGCTCTTGAGTTCTAATGTAAGTGTGCGCTCTTCGCCGGCTTCACCTTTAAGCGCAAAGCCTGGTGCCCGGCGCTTAGAAGATGCCAGACCAGCATTACCAAGTCCACCCTTGCCGCCTTGCGCAGCAATAAAACGAGTTCCTTCGCCAACTAAGTCAGCAAGAACATTGCCAGCAATATCTTTCACAACCGTTCCGTTAGGAACGTTCATGATGAGGTCTTTGCCCTCTTTGCCATTGCAGTAATCGCCATAACCGAGGCTGCCATTTGTTGCGCGACGATGTGGCGAGTGGTGAAAGTCGAGAAGTGTGGTGGTGCCAGAGTCAACAACAAGGATGATGTCGCCACCGCGGCCACCATTTCCACCATCAGGTCCGCCTAGTGGCTTGAACTTTTCCCGGTGAATAGAGACGCAACCATCTCCACCATTTCCAGCCGAGGCGTGAAGAGTCACGCGGTCAACGAATGATGCCATCTGACTCTCCTCTCGAGTTGTTGAGCAATTCTTCTTCGCAATAAAAAACGGGCCCGCAGTACGCGGACCCGTAGAAAGTTAATCCGCGATTAAGCGACGGGAGCTGGAACGATGTTGACGACCTTGCGACCGCGAGCGCGACCGAAAGCAACCTCACCTGCAGCGAGTGCGAAGAGAGTGTCATCCTTACCGATACCAACATTTGCACCTGGGTGGAAAACTGTTCCGCGTTGACGGACCAAGATTTCGCCAGACTTTACGATCTGTCCTGCATAGCGCTTGATACCAAGGTATTGAGCATTCGAATCGCGACCGTTACGTGTGGACGATACGCCCTTTTTACTTGCCATTTATATTCGCCTGCCTTTACTTTGTAATCGCGGTGATCTTGACGCGAGTTAGTTGTGCACGGAAACCTTGACGACGGCGATAGCCAGTCTTGTTCTTGTAACGAAGGATGTCGATCTTTGGACCCTTGGTCTCTTCGAGAACTTCGCCGGTTACCTTAACGCCAGCAAGCGCCTTGGTATCTGTGGTGAGGGTTGTACCTTCAACGAGAAGAACAGCAGGAAATGAAACCGATGCTCCGACCTTAGCGTCGATACGATCGACGGTAACTGTGTCGCCAACGGCAACCTTCTCTTGACGGCCGCCAGCTTTAACAATCGCGTACACGGTGACACCTTTCCTACTTCATCTTCTTGGGAAACTTCAAAAATCGGCCCAAATCTGCTCGGGCAGACGCTTAGGGTACGGACTTCCAACCCCCGGGGTCAAACTGGGGCTTATTCCGGGGTGATTACGCCTGTACTGACCGCCCGACGACGGCGTCGACCGCGTGGGTGCTCATTAGGGGCACTTTCCGACTCGGAGCTCTCCGCGCTCTCATGGGATTCCTCTTGATGCTCGGCGTGGTCGGCATCCTCTGTATGGTCGGCATCCTCGGCATGGCCATCTCGCTCGGATGATGGAACATAACGTTGATCCATATCCTTATCGAGGGCAACCTTGCGAACTGGTTCGGAGTGGATGTGAATTCCACGGCCGCCACAGCTTTCACAGGTAGTTGAGAATGCTTCGATCAATCCTTGGCCAACGCGCTTACGCGTCATTTGAACTAGACCAAGCGAGGTAACTTCAGCTACTTGGTGCTTGGTGCGATCGCGGCCGAGACATTCCACCAAACGACGCAAAACCAAGTCGCGGTTAGATTCCAAAGCCATATCAATAAAGTCGATCACGATAATTCCGCCCATATCGCGCAAGCGAAGTTGGCGGGCAATCTCTTCGGCTGCCTCCAAGTTGTTCTTGGTAACAGTCTCTTCCAAGTTGCCGCCCTTGCCGATGAATTTACCGGTGTTAACGTCGATCACAATCATCGCTTCGGTGCGGTCGATAACAAGTGATCCACCAGAAGGTAGATAAACCTTGCGATCAAAAGCCTTCGCTAGCTGCTCTTCGATGCGGTGCTCGGCGAACATATCTCGCGCGCCAGTCCACTTTTCAATCTTTGCAGTGAGCTCTGGTGCAATATGACCGAGGTAATTATTAATTTCATCCCAAGCGTCGCCGCCTTGAACGGTCATCTTGTTGAAATCTTCATTGAAGATATCGCGGATCACACGAACGGTTAGGTCTGGCTCGCTGTAAAGAAGTGATGGCGCACTTGTGCTTGATGATTCAGATTTCTTCTGAATATCTTCCCATTGCGCTTTAAGTCGAGCTACATCGCGCTCGAGCTCTTCTTCGGTTGCACCTTCGGAAGAGGTGCGAACAATCACGCCAGCTTCATCCGGAATAAGGTTCTTGAGAATTGATTTCAAACGAGAACGCTCTTGTTCTGGCAGACGGCGACTAATGCCGCTCATTGCGCCACCAGGTACATAGACGATGTAACGACCAGGAAGTGATATCTGGCTTGTTAGGCGAGCGCCCTTTTGACCGATTGGATCCTTGGTTACTTGCACAAGTACCGACTGTCCGGTCTTGAGAACTTGTTCGATTTTGCGTGGTGCGCCATCTGCAAGTCCGGCGGCATCCCAATTCACTTCGCCGGCATAGAGAACAGCGTTGCGACCCTTGCCGATATCTACGAATGCAGCTTCCATCGATGGCAGCACATTCTGAACTTTGCCAAGATAGACGTTGCCAACATAAGAGATATTGCTATTTCGGTTTACGTAGTGCTCGACCATGATGTTATCTTCGAGAACTGCAATCTGAGTGCGATCACCAGTTTGGCGTACCAACATCTCGCGATTTACATTTTCCCGGCGAGCAAGAAATTCTGATTCGGTAATAACCGTGCCACGGCGACGGAAGTTATCGCGTCCACCACGATCGTTGCGATCGTTTCGGTCTCCGCGGTCTCCGCGGTCACGACGGTTTCCACGGTCATTGCGATCGCGACGGTTTCCACGGTCGGTACGAGTTGGCTGATCATCGCGTGAGCGTTGCGCACGAGGTTCGCGAACTTTAACGACAGTTACTACGCCATCTTCATCGACAACTTCGCCCGGAGTGACATCCTCGCCAGTTGCGCGACGACGACGACGGCGGCGTGGTGAGGTAGAGACTTCGCCCTCATCATCGCTGGCATTGATATCGCCGGCATCGGCGTTATCTAAATCGGCATCGCTATCTAAATCTTCGTTGCTTGAATTTGCACTTCCGGAACGACGGCGACCACGGCCACCACGTCGACGACGGCGGCGTTCTGCGCTCTGCTCTTCGCTCTCACCGGGAAGTGAATCTTCATCTGATCCCTCATCATCGTTGACCGAGACGTTCTTCTTGGCTTGATTAGCAACGGCCTTCTTCGCCGGAGCCTTTGTCTCTGGTGCAGCTTGAAACATTGGGACTGGTACAGCTTTGGCGCGAGCTGGCTTAACTGCCGCCTCGCTCTCTACTTCTGCAGGTGCTGCGGAGCTTTGGTCTGCGGTATCAATAACCGCTTCCTCTTTATTTGCTTTAGCAGCGCTCTTCTTGGCAGGGCGCTTACGCGCTTTCTTTGGCTCAATAGCCATAAATATCAAATCCTCATCTGGGTCCCGTGAACCGGAGTTATCCAATTCGCGGTACTTCTCTCGGCTCTGGTTAGAGAGCAATAGTTAAAAAATCTAGCGAAAACTAGTTTTGGCATCCGCTGCGGTGACGATTTCGGTGACCAGAACTAGCTGGCAACTGCCGATCGACGCGCTGAACGCTGGGAAAAGTATTGCAGACCTGCGGCGAAAGACCAATTTAAGGGGCAAATCCCGCGTGGTGGACCCTATTAGCGCGAGCGGAGATGGACGTTTTGAAGCAGTCCCAGGCCAATCAAATTCGCGAACATACTGGAGCCGCCATATGACATGAAGGGTAAGGGGACGCCGGTCATCGGCATCATTCCCATCGTCATGCCGATATTTTCATACATCTGGAAGGCAAACCAGGCGATGACTCCAACGACCACGAGTTTTCCAAACATATCATTGGTGCGTTTTGCAATCAGAAACGATCGGAAGAAGAAGATGGCAAAGAGCAGAAGTATGAGCGATGAACCTAAGAAGCCAGTCTCCTCTCCCGCTACTGTGTAAATAAAGTCGGTCTGTTGTTCTGGGACAAAGCGGCCATTGGTTTGAGGGCCATTAAATAAACCTTTGCCAATAAATCCACCAGATCCGATAGTGATGCGAGATTGGCGAAGTTGATATCCACTTTGTTGTGGGTCGGCGTTGGGATCCACGAAAGATTGCAGACGCTTAACTTGGTATTGGTGAATCACGCCAGCTTGAACCGCGACCACACTTCCCAGTACACCCACGAGAAGAAGTCCAACTACCCACCTTGATGGCGCACCAGAAACCGCGATGATTCCAATAACTGCGGCGGAGATGATGAGTACTTCACCCAAATCTGGCTGCAAAATAATCAACAACATCGGGACTATTGCAACGGCTAGCGCTTTAACGACATCCATATGACTTGGATTGTCATCACGATCGCGACCTTCCGAGAGAATCATCGCCATTCCCACAATGACCGAAATTTTCGCTAATTCGGCCGGCTGTAACTGGAAACCACCCGGGAAGGAGATCCAGGAACGTGCACCATTAACGGTGCTACCTAATCCAGGAATCAGAACAACAATAAGTCCCAAGATTCCAGCGCCATAAAGAAATGGTGTGTAGGCCCTAATCAATCGATAATCAATTAGCGTGGTGCCATAAGCGAGCAGCCCGCCGATAATGATGTTGAGAATATGGCGCTTCAAGTAGTACTGCGGATCTAGACCTTGCGAAGCAAACCAACTGCGCGTTGCGGCATAAACGAGAACGGTACCGATAACCAACATTGCTGCAACAGAAATGTTGAGCCACTTATCCATGCCCTCAAGGCTCTCGCGGATTTTTCGCCGCTTAAAATTTTCGAGGATGGTCATG
>CAIUHB010000035.1 GCA_903898855.1 uncultured Actinomycetes bacterium
AGGGAGACTCTTGATGCGTGATTCCCAGAACCTATTTGAGAGCCTTAAACAAAGATAAATCGGAATTGATAGGATTGCGATGACCAAAAGCCCAAGGATGATGGAGTGGATTCGAGGGTATCCGCGCGGATAAAGATAGATCGTAGAGCGGATTCTTACTCCGGTGAGTACGAAAATCATGCCTACGACTAATGCTGGGTTGTACCGATAGGGGCCAATAAAGTTCTTTACTTGATCCCACCTCTGCCTCATGAGTTTGTCTTCACCAGCTGGAGGTACTTAAGGATTGCTCGGGTCTTGAGATCGTCATTCTCGGTCGCATCAGGCAGAAGGACTGCATAGGCCCTTGAGAGCTCCTTGCGAACATAGGAATAGGTGAGGTCGAGCCTTGATCCGATCTCTTGGACTGATATGCCTTGGGCCAAGAGTGAGATGATCGAGCGTTGGCGAGATGTGAGTTCGTAATAGAGATCCAACTGGCCATCCTCACCTTCTTGAGTCTCGGTAACAAAATCTTCCCAGTTACCTTTGCCGAGCACGGTCTCTTTCAATACCTTTACATAATCGGCGCTCGTCATCTCGCCGCTCTTCTCTAAGAATGACCAGCCGTTGCGCATGGCCGGGGGAACGCGATTTACCATCTTGCGAACATTGAATTGCGAATAGATGACAATACCGATGTACTCATTGATAGTGCGTAGTGCGATGCCGAGTTCGATGCCATTTAAGCCTTCGCTATCAAGACCGAAATCGATCAGCGCGACATCTGCTTTGCTGACGAGAGCGCGGTCTAAGGCTTGAACCCCGTTGCCAAATGAACCAATGATCTCAAGTTCACCGTGTTGGGCCAGGGATGATTCCAAGAAGCTTCGGAGTGCCGAATCATTCTCGACATATATCAACCGAGTCGAACGCATATCTAACTCTCTCACAGGGGGAGGATAAACCCTCGGACCCCTGTCACAGTTGTTACCTTTATTCTCTAGATATCGGCCATATTCTCGTCATTTACGTGGATAGTGTGACACTTTTAAATCCCACTTTAACTCTGAAAATATTCTTCGCGCATGAATCGAATCATTCGCAAAGCATCACTGTCGATCTCAAAAGTTCTGCTCTTGGCTCTCTTTGGGCCAATGATCGCAGTTGTTCTTGGGCCAATAGCCCTCGAGGGTGCGAAGGCAGCGACGACCACAATTAACCTTGCTTCTACTGCTCAGCCAGATGCAATTGCCTTTGATACAGCAGGAAATGCGTATGTCGCCGATCGAGAGGCGAATTCTCATAAGATTTTGAAGATAACTCCAGGAGGAGTTATCTCTGATTTCGCCACCGTAGGAATAATGCCCCATGCTTTGGTCTTTGATCTATCTGGAAACCTATACGTTACTAATTCCACCGATAATAACGTCTCAAAAATTTCACCTACTGGCGTAGTGACATCATTTTCTAACACTCAGTCATATCCATTTGGTGTGGGTATAGATGCTCAAGGAAATATTTATGCAGCGAATCTAAACTCAAATTCAATTTCAAAAATTACAGCCTCGGGTTCATTTACCCCATCCTTTGCTCCGACTGGTGCAAATCCAATGGGCATTGCTGTGGATTATGCGTCAGGCACTGTTTATGCGGCCAATTTTGGAGCGTCCACTCTGACAAAAGTCACTTCGACTGGAGTCACTTCAACAATCACAGTTGGAAGCAAGCCTGCGGCGATGGCATTCGACGCGGCCGGAAACCTTTACGTTGCAAACTACGGTTCTAACAATGTCTCGAAGGTAACTCCAGCAGGTGTGGTGACTACCTTGGGCACCACAGGGACCGGACCTAGGTCAATTGCAGTTACTTCATCTGGTTATGTCTTCGTTGCCAACTTGGATAGTAATGATGTAACCATGATTACCCCTTCTGGAGTCTCGTCCAATCTCGGTTCTACAGGCACTAGCCCGTCTGCTATCGCTTTAGATGCCAGTGGAAAGATTTACACCGCCAACGACGGTAGTCACAACCTCACGGTCTTTCCTTCGCCCTTGGCAGCGCCTACGGGGTGTACCGCGACTCTATCGAACCTTTCAGGAGTCGTTGACGCTTCGACATCAGCGCTCTGCTTCTTAAAGATTTCTCCAGGATCACTCTTCCCGCCATTGTGGACCGCGCCAGGTGGTATTACTTCGGTCAACATCCTCGCGGTTGGTGGCGGCGGCGGCGCCGATCACAACTTCGGTGGCGGTGGTGGTGGTGGGCAAGTAGTCATTGCTAACTCAACAACAGTTTCACCGGGCACTATCTATCCGCTTTCAGTCGGTATTGGTGGATCCAAGGGTTATGAAGGTCCTTCGCCGTCTTACACAACGTATATATCCTCTTCCGGTTACAACACATCATTTGGTTCGGTCATCACCGCAGTGGGCGGCGGTGGTGGTGGCAGAGGGGCGATGAGCTCTAGTGGTGGTTCATCGGGCGGTGGCTATGGCGGCAGCGGAAGTGCAGCATCGGCGGCGACCCCAATTTACTCAGCCCCAATTTTGACATTTGGAAGCAATGGCGGCGCAGGTGGGTCTCAGAAGAATGGAGGCGGCGGCGGCGGCGCTGCTAGCACTGGCGGCGCTGGCGGCGCTGGTACCGGAACTGTTGGTGGCGCAGGTGGAGCCGGCCTCTTAATCAACGTGGATGGCACGGGACAAGTTATTCCTAACAGCGGAAGCACATATGTTGGCGCGGGTGGAGGTGGTGGTTCTGGTGGAACCGGAACCGGCACGAACTACATTGGCGGAGCAGGTGGAACCGGCGGTGGCGGTGCGGGTGGTTCTGGTTCTGGCGGTCTTGGAAATGATGGAGCAGATGGCTCTGGCATCGGTGCCGGTGGCGGAGGCGCAGGACAAGGCGGTTCGACCAAGGGTGGCGCGGGCGCTGCCGGCGCCTTGTGGATCACCTTTGCCGTTCCTAAGCCAGTACCTTCAACAACTTTTACTTCAGCAGCAAGCACTTTCAACTTAGGAACAGCGAACACCTTGACTGCAACGATTGTTGCAGGCGCGACTGGCACGGTGACCTTTAAAGATGCGGGCGGAAATACGCTCTGCACAACGGGATCACTGAATGGATCAGGCGTAGCTTCGTGTGACTGGACTCCGAGCGCGGCCGGAAGTTATGTGGTCACAGCGAATTACTCAGGCGACTCTACGTACGCCTCGAATACATCCACCACAACAACAATTACTGTGCGAATTTCAACCTCCACCGAATTAACTCTTGGTTCAGCTTCCTTCACTTACGGCGCAGTTGAGACTCTCACGGCAACAATTAAATCAAGTGGTTCAACAGTCAATACAAATTTGGGTACTGTCTCATTCCAAAGCGGTGGCACGCCGATCTCTGTTTGCTCATCGGTATCGGTTTTATCAGGAGTTGCAACATGTACCGCATGGATTCCGAACACTGGGAGTTATCTCTCGGTTCAAGCTGTCTACTCTGGAGGCGGTTCTTACGGCAATTCGTCGTCAACCTATTCTAGTTTTTCTGTGGCAAAAGCGAACCTTGCAGTAATTCCTGAAGCAAAGAGTGTGACCTACGGTTCTTCTGCACCAAGTTACACCTTTACTTATTCTGGATTTGTTAACGGTGAGAGTGCTGCATCCTCTTCTTTCACAACCGGCCTTACCGCACCAACGTGTACAAGCAATCCTCTGTACACCACGGCGATGAATGCGAGTGTCACTCCAACTATTTCGTGTAGCGGTGGAACAGCGACTAACTACACCTTTACTTATGGAACCACTGCCACTGTAACAATCTCACAAGCAACACCAACCATTACCTTGGCACCAAATACCTACTCGATCGCTTATGGTGGGAATTACACGTTAACAGCCACGACTTCGGTCGCCGGCAATGTCTCATTCACTGCAAACGGGACAACCATTTCTGGTTGCGGAACAGTGGCGACCACTTCGGTTGCCCCATTTACCGCTCAATGCTCGTGGGTTATGACATCATTATTGAATACCTCTTACGTAGCAACTATCACCCCTACCAGCGCTAACTACGCTACGACTGCATCGGCGACCCTGTCTAAT
>CAIUHB010000036.1 GCA_903898855.1 uncultured Actinomycetes bacterium
CCTAACGGCTATGACTCTTTACTCACTGATGACAATGCCACCGTATCCAATGGTGAGCGACAACTCCTCACCATTGCTCGCGCATTTATGGCTGATCCGGCAATCCTGATTCTCGATGAGGCCACTAGCTCAGTTGATACCCGTACCGAGGTACTTGTTCAGCAAGCTATGACCAAATTGCGCACGGGCCGCACTGCATTTGTTATCGCTCACCGGCTCTCCACTATCCGCGATGCCGACACCATCTTGGTCATGGACAAAGGTTCGTTAGTAGAGCAAGGAACTCACGAAGAGCTAATGGCGGCGAAAGGCTTCTACTTTAATCTTTATGCTAGCCAATTTTCCGCTTCGATTGAGAGCTAAGTATTACTCTGCGTTATCTCTGAATTAACTATAGAGAACTAATACATCTATAACTTGACTGTGGCATAATTAGAAACACTTCCGATTGGCAACAAAATAGAGATCTGAATTTCAGATCTCTATTTTTGTCTCTCTTCTCAGAACTTATCCACAATTTTCAATTTCTAAAAATTCGTAAGTCCAATAAGGCCCATAATTCAACCGCGTTGTTGTCGTGGTGTAATTGGCAGCATTACCGTTTTTGCCAATCGGAAGGTGCGAGTTCGAATCTCGTCGACGACTCCGAAGACTTAATAACCCTGGTTCGATTCAGTGGCTCGAATCAATAGAACCCGGGTTATCGAGCAAACCTTCAGATATGCTCGGAATATGAGCGAGGCGCCCCGAACCAAACGCGAGACTTTCTGGGAGCGTATCTGGGCCAGCACCATCATTCTCTATAGCTTTGCTGCCACCTTCGTCGTCTTTAAGACAATGCGAAAGTACGGAACTAATCCATATGCCTTCTTCGTAATAGATGTAATTACTTCTTGGCTCTACGGAATCTCCTCGGCTCGGTTGGTTATGGCAATTATTAAGAAGCGCACATCCCAAATTAGTAAGTGGGGTATTTATTCCGCGCTCAACTTTGCCATCCCGCAGCTCTATATCTTGTTTTCAGCCCACCATGTCCCAACCGATGTTTATTACATTATTGGGGGAGTGATTGGGGTGCTTGCGATATTTTCAATCTTTGGAATCTATAACGAACTTCGCAAAGCTAAGAAGGAGGTTCGGTCAACTTCCATTTAATGAGAAGTGGTTCCAGCTTGTGATAGCGAAAGGCTCCCAGCAAAAAGAGCAGCCCTAATACGAAATAGGTCAGCGCCAACGAAGCAGCGCCTTTGAGTTCGCCGCGCTCTAAATGCACACTTGCAAAGTGGCGATCAGAGAGCATCACCGGTAGATCAATCATGGAGTGAACTAGAACGGCTGGATAAATAGATCGCGCAAAGACGGTTATTCCACAGGCAAAGAAGCCGAAGCCTGATGCCGAGATTACTTGAGCAATCGTTGGTCCGAAACCTTGCCCAGCAAAATAGTTGCTCAAGTGCAGTAAGCCAAAGAAGAGTGACGAGCCAATTGCCGCTGGCCAGAGTCCCCACCTGGAAAAGACCCCAAAGATATATCCGCGAACAAAGAACTCTTCGGTAAGTCCAACTCCGAGTGCAGCGATAACAGCAAGAACCCAGTGTCCAAAGGAAGAGTGTCCATCTTTAATTCCGCCGATGAAATTTGCCGACATGAAGATGGCAAAGAATGCGCCGATATTAAATCGGATATCAAAACGAGGCAGACGAATTAAGGGCTTAACAACTGGCGCTAAGCTTCGAATAAAGTAGATCGAGATTCCTAGGCTCAGTGCATGGTCAAGAAATACCCCGAGGCGATGGTTAATCGGCAGGTGATAAATCGGGTCAAAATAGGCGATACCTAAAATAAGTGCGGTAGCCACGAGAACCTGAACCGGCGCAGACCATATCCGGCCTCGTATGATTGCACGCATGAAGACAATCCTAGATGCGATTGGAAATACCCCACTCATCAACATCGAGGGTATTTGGGTGAAGATGGAATATCTCAACCCTTCCGGCTCAATTAAAGCCCGCATTGCCAAATACATGATTGAACGTGCCGAAGCTGAGGGCATGCTCAAGCCAGGGGACACGATTGTTGAGGCCTCAAGTGGCAACACTGGAAATGCGATGTCGATGGTGGCAGCGGTTAAGGGCTACAAGATGTTGGTCGTCATGCCTGAGGGACTTAGCCCCGAACGCACTGCAATCTCCAAAGCATTTGGCGCTGAAGTTCGCCCGCTCGGTGATTTTCATGTTAATGCTGCCTTGGAAGAAGTGCGCAGAATTGCAGCCCAACCAGGTTACTTCGCCCCACAACAATTCGATTCCGAGTGGAACGTTCAGGAGAATGAAGAGTGGCTGGGTCGCGAGACTCTTAACCAACTACAAACAAAACCTGATTTAGTTGTTAGCGGAGTTGGAACTGGTGGAACTCTGATCGGTGTAAGTCGAGCTTTCAAGAAAATGAATCCGAATTGCAAGGCCTACGCGCTCGAACCTTCGGAGTCCTGCACCATTGCCTGTGGTGAGGTTGCTAAGCATCTCATCGAAGGAATTTCCGATGGCTTTGTTCCTGGAATTATCGAGCGCCATGCAAGTGAAATTGATGGCTTTGTCCATATTCATTCACATGATGCAATCGCCGAGACCCGCCGAATCGCCCGCGAACACGGCATCTTTATCGGACCCTCTTCTGGAGCTCATCTTCTGGCTGCCAAGCAGTTAAAGGCCGAACTAAACCTAGAAACTGTGGTCACCTTCTTCTGTGACGAGGGCGAGAAGTACATTAACGAGTATTGGCTCTAGCTTTCAGACCTTAGAATTCGGAGGTGAAGACCCGAAGAATCGTCAGGCTATTAACACTCAGCCTGCTCTGCTTGGCTCTTCAGGGATTTCACTCAACTTCCAGCTTTGCCGCAACTGGCGACGCTGATACCTACCTTTCACTCAATGGGACGAGTCAATATGGCTCAGTACCTGAAGGCAGCGCTTACGTAGCGCGTGGAACATATTCGATTGAAGCATGGATAAATCCAAGTTCACTTACCTGTTCGCTGTCTGGAAATACTTATTGCACAATCATGTCGCATGATGGCGACTACGCATTAATCATCGCTGACGGAAAATTACAGACCTATATGTATTACAACGGCACCGGCACAAATGTTCGTGTTGATTCAAGTCAGTTGCTAGTTGCAAATACCTGGCAGCATGTTGCACTTGTTCGAAATGGTGCCTCCGTTGCAATGTATGTCAATGGCGATACCGTAACCTCAACTTCAATAAGTGGGTATACCGGCCCATCTACGTACCCGGCCGGTACCTATCCTCTCAAAATTGGTTGGCAATACGGTAACCAATATTTCACTGGTGGCATCGATGAAGTGCGTGTTTACTCTCGAGCGCTCTCACAAACTCAAGTTCGCAGCGACATGAATACATGGGGACCAGCAAATGCAACGGGCCTAGTCGGTTATTACGACTTTAACGATATTTCATCTGGCGTCGCCACTAATAAAGTTTCGGGCAGTACATCTGCAACAGATCTCACGCTTACCGGCAGCCCGGTTGCAACCGCAATCGAAAGCACCACAGTAAGTGGGGGCTACAAGACAGTAACTTTTACTCGCTCTTACATTTCTGCGAACGGCGGATACATTGTTCCTGATGGCGTTTCTACTCTCTCTACTCTTGTCGTGGGTGGCGGTGGCGGCGGTGGTATGGATGGTGGCGGCGGTGGCGGCGGTGGAGGAGTTTATGAAAACTCTGCAGTCACGATTACGCCAAATACCAATATTGATATTGATGTAGGCGGCGGCGGAACTGCCGGTACTCAATACGAACCTGCCCCAGCTTGTATTACCCCTTGGCAAAATGGTTATCCGAACGTTGGGTGTAAAGGCGGAGACGGAAGCGCTTCCCGATTTGGTTCTTACTCAGCTGGCGGTGGCGGTGGCGCTGGCGGTATCGAAAACTCTGGCAATGATGCACCTACTGGATTTACTGCACGCGGAAGCGGCGGCGGCGTAGGCGCCCAAAATACGAAATCAGGAACTGGCACACCCGGCGCAGGAACTTTCAGTGGTGGAACCGTTTCCGATAACTCTGCAAATACTTCCGGTAGCGGCGGCGGTGGCTTCACTGCAGCTGGAGGAAATGGATCAGCAAACACATCTGGTGATGGCGGCAGTGGATACACAGCATCGCTAACAGGATTAATTTATGGAGCTGGCGGAGCTGGTGGCACCTTCGGCGGTTCTACCGCTGCAACAGGTGGTGGCAATTCAAATAGCGGCGCTGCTAACGGTGGAAATTCAACGAACCAGCCGACCTATCCCGTGATCAATCGTGGCGGTGGCGGTGGCGGTGGCGGAAATGGATCACCCACCCCGACAGGTTTAACTGTTTCTAATGCTTATGGAACTCCTGGCGCAGGTGGTGTAGTTATTCTGCGTTGGGCACTTAAAGGCTCAGTCTCATTCACGGTAAGCGGCACTCCAACTTTTCGATCAGTCAG
This sequence comes from uncultured Actinomycetes bacterium, assembly GCA_903898855.1. Next base: position 4,498 of record CAIUHB010000036.1, read on the forward strand.
TAACTTAGTTGCGACCACAAACACCGCGTCAAAAGTCACTTTCTTCGCCAACGGCAAGAAAATCCCGGGCTGCGTCTCACTTGCGACCTCGAACAACTCTGTCACATGTCCTTGGAAGCCCAGCACCCACAGCGGCGTCACAATCACCGTCAAAGCAGTCCCGACTGACACTAATTATGCTTCGGTTTCACTTGCGCCGACCAACGTGAGCATTGTGGCCCGAAGCGGCAAGCGCTAACTTCACCGCATCTCTCACGCATTACACAACAATGCGGGCTACACTCAAATATGCGCAGATTTTTGATCACCGTACTGATTGCAAGCCAAGCCCTACTTCTTGCCCCATCGGCTCTGGCAATGGGCTCTGGTGATAAATTTCTCGATGCGCAAGTGGGGCTGACCTACCAAATTTGGAAACCCACAACCACTAATAAGATTTCTATCGGTTCCTTCCGTTTGCTCTCTTGCGGTGCTGGTAACGAACAGTGGCTCGCAGCCATCTATGGCAAGAACAAACCTCAGATTCAAATTCTAGAAAATATGGCATCAACTCCTTGCTCAAATCCAGGACTTGGAGTCCAGGTTGCAACGATTAGCATCAGTGGATTTAAAGCAAAGATTGTTGCCTTCTGCGATCCGGCCAATGCCAAGCAGTGGAAGAACTGCAGCACTTCAGATATTGGCAGGTACGGCGGTTTCGCTCAGTGGAATACCAAGGCCAGTAAGACTTTAAAGGCAACGACTATTGAAGTTCTCACCAACGGACTTACTTACGCCCAATTAGTTACGGTAGCCAAGGGTATGAAGCAGGTTTAGCGGTTACCTGTTCGGCGAGCAGGTGCAAACACTGCTGCTCCGCTCGCGGCAGATGCAAATGTGTCTTTAGGTGTAATAGTTGCTGAAATATTGGCTGTTGTATGTATCGATGGTCGCCAATTGCAAACCGCTTGGAAGTTATTTCCAGAAGCGCTCATTGCAAGGCGAATACATCCAGGAATGCGCTTGCCTTGGAAATAAAAGGTCGTATAACCATCTTCAGGAGCTGTTGCTGTAAGCGCAATAAGCGTTCGGTAGATCAGTGATTGGCCGTTGGGTAGCGTCAAAACTGGTGCTGCAGATGAGATGTAGGCATAGGAAATAATTACAACTCCAGTTCCACCATTACCACCGTGCGCTGCTGTTGTGCGTCCAGTAGAGACTGTGCCACCGCCTCCACCTCCACCCGTGTTTGCAGTGCCATTTGCGCCCGCATTGCCATTATTTGAAGTTACTCCTGAGTTGAGGCATTGACCTGCAGATCCGCCACCGCCACTTCCTCCTGATGCTCCACCGCCGGTCGAGCCATATGTATTTGTTCCATTGGTACAGGTTCCAGAACCAATATGTGTTCCACCACCACCACCGCCGGCGTAGTAAGTTGCAATTCCTGTTATGTCGGATGATGAACCACTTCCACCCGCGCCGCCGATAGCGAGTAAGCCATTGGTGCCACTGTTCGCACCAGCCCCTCCAGCTCCACCGCCACCGCCAGTCATTACCGTTTGGTAGTTAGTATCAAAGTGAGAAGTACCGCCGTTGTTGCCTTGTCCAGAAGTTCCGTTTGATCCGCTGACTGTTCCTGCCGCACCAGAACCACCACCGCTTCCTCCTGCTCGGCCGGCATAAAGTGGACTACCCAAATCGGGCGAACCTCCGCCACCGCCACCGATGGCGCTAAATCCAAAAGCCGTTGAAGTCTCGCCATTTCCGGCAGCGGTGGAAGCCACGCTACTTGTATTACCGGCATTTCCCGATCCACCATTTGCAACGTAAATTGAAAAGTTTTGCGTTGCAAGAGAGATGGCAAGAGTGGAATCTATAAATCCACCGGCGCCACCGCCACCACCGTAGTCTCCGCCACCTCCTCCGCCGCCTCCAATGACTAAGACGCGGATCTTAGAAATATATGCCGGACGCACCCAGGTGTATGAGCCAGTTCCTGTGAATTTCACGACGCAGTTACTGCCGGTAATCGAATCACTGACTGCTGTACCGGTTCCCAGCGTTACAGATTGGTTGCAATAACCATTTGTGTCGCCGGGAGCTGTGTATGAGGCAGCATATGAGGCGTCAATTGAGAAGATGGTGCTGGCGATAAATAGAGCCCCAGAAACAAGGGGAATCAGCCGGCGACGCATTAGGTCATCTTATTTCATCCGCCCCACACCTAGAATTCGAAGGTGATCATCGATATTCGAGTGCGGGCCAATGCCGCAA
>CAIUHB010000037.1 GCA_903898855.1 uncultured Actinomycetes bacterium
CGCAATTACGGCGGTAATTCCACAACTACCGCTCGACTTAATCGCCTGAACATTCGCGGCAGTGACTGTACAAGAATCTGTGTTTGCATTTGCGTAGGTAAGGGTTCCATCTCCGGAACCTGCACTTGGTGTCGCAGAGATCGCCGCAGTTGCTCCAAATTTAAGTGGGGATGGAGAAATTGATGCCGAGAGCGTTCTAGTGGCACGATTGACAGTCAACGTAGATGTTGCATATACAACAGCCGTATATGAATCCGAATTACTTATCGTCGCCGATGGAGTAATTGTGTACGTACCCGCATTGATTGGTTTTGTCGCCGAAGGTCCATAAGCTGTTGAAGAATTATCGTTGCCAGAGTAGCTCCAGGAAATCGCGGTAACGGTATCGCTATTTTGCAGACCAGTCACTGTATATCCAGGGTTGAATGTCAATGCACTTGAGGTATAAGTATCAACTCTTGCAAGTGATGTGACAGTGACCGTATCCGCCTTGCTGACAACAATTGAAATTGGATACTGGGTGAAAGCTCCCTTTGTATCTGTCGCCGTCATAGTTTCAAAATAAGTACCAGGACCTAGTGTTCGAGTAATTGTCAATGTTGCTTGATTGGCAGTGCTGCCGTTCCAGGTTATTCCGGTTCGGTTATTCGGCGAGAAGGTAAAAAACTCATTACCTGTTCCGGTACCGGCCACAGTTGTGAAGGTGTCAACGTGCGTCGCACCGTATTTCTGAATGGTATAGCTGCCCGAAATTATGATTCTCGGATTAATAATCAGATAAACAGCCGTGCTCGTATCGACTATAAAGAGACCAGCAGTATCAGAGTCAGTCACGATGACGCGATATTGATATCGAATTCCGCTTGTTGTGGTCTCTAGAGTTGGAGTTGAATAAGTCTGAGTTGTAAATCCTGAACCCACGGCAAGATCACTCCATGTGGTTCCGGTATCGCTCGAGGTTTGCCAGCGGAAACTTCGTACAAGAGGAGAAGCGGGATCGTTTGAAACTGTAAATGTTTCAAACATTCCTGCAGTCAAAGTGTCATTTACTGGTTGAGTAAAGATTGGCTTAGTTGCAGTGATCCACCGAACGATGACTACGCCAGAGCCACCGTTGTATCCATCACCATTGGTGGCACCTGTGGTGTTGTATGCAGGCGATCCGCCGAATCCCAGATTCACCGAATAAATCACTCCTGCTGTGTATGCTCTATTGCCTTCGCCATAGCCACCACGACCGTATTCAATCGACGTTACCGGATCTACAAATCCTGCACCGGGAACACCACCTTGATTTGCACAATCGCCGTTTGATGCAGCGCCCCTTGCACCACCGCCAGAACCGCCCCAGCCCCACACTCCGTAGCCACCGTTATAGCCCGTTGAAACGATGCCGCCAGCCGCGCCAGTTCCAGAACACCCGCCAGTCGAGAAATTTGCGCCGCTCGAACCGCCACCGGTTGCAAGTGAAGTATCCCCAACACCACTTCCAGCACCTTTTGCATTTAAAAGGTAACTTCCTCCGCCACCTCCGCCAAGTGCAGTAGTACCAGCAAAGTTGGAGCTCAATCCATTTCGAGTTGACGCATCATCTGCAATTGATGTTTGGGTATCGCCCCGACCACCTTGTCCCACAACTACACTCACTGCCGAACCTGGAGTCAGAGTTGCCGTTGGTAAATATGTCACTCCGCCACCACCGCCTGCGCCGGCAGGTCCCGCAGTCGATGTGGTGCCTGCACCAGCGCCTCCACCACCTCCCGCAATGATCACAGTGGCTTTACGTATACCTGTTGGAACTTTCCAACCATTCGCTGCAACCAGGTAGGTGCGTTTAAAAGTGTAGGAGGTGTAAGGGGCTGTAGTAGAAACTGAACGGATTAGAGATGAATCCCAAGTCGGTGAATTTACAAATGCAAAATCAGTTGGTGCGGTAGCCGAGCTACCACTTCGCACTAGGTTATATAAAACAGATCCAGCGCCTTCATTAAAATCTATATATGAAAGCAATCCCGCGGTAGCCGAATCGGTGTGTGTGACCATATCAGTCAAGATGCTTGCCGCTGATCGCGCGCTATCCCAAACCTTTATTTCATCAATCTGACCCTTCCAATATGTAGTTGAGTCGGAAAGATTCGCACTGTATTGACCGATAACGGATGGGGCATTTAATGTCGTACTGTTTTGATTAGAGACAGCGCTACTCAGGCCTAGGACTCCATCGATATAACACTTCGCCGAAGACCCATCAAAGGCAATTGCAATATGGGACCAATCACCGGTTGCCCATTTTCCGCATGATTGTTCCGATCCTAAGTTCCAGCCATCTCGGTACCAGACCAATTGCCCGGAAGCTCGCTTAATGTAGAAGCGTGACGACCCAGTTCCCTGACTATATACAAGTGCGTTTGCTGGTCCAGCAAGCGGATAAACCCACGCTTCAAATGTGAAGGTCGAATTCCACGCCGTAGGCAACATCGTTGAGGTGGAAGCATTTGCATATTGGGAAGTACCATCGAATGATAGAGCGGAATCTGTATCTATATTGGTGGCTGCGTATGCCGTTGCTCGTGCACTGAAAGTAATTGATGGATTTCCTGCTCCGCTATACGAAGCGGTCAAAGTGTCATAACCCACCGAGGCTGGCATCGTCCAAGTCGTGAGGGTTGCATTTCCGGTGGCATCAGAGATTGAAGTCGCTGCAGAAACAGTCCCTGACGTTGCAGCCCATGAAAGAGTTGCACCAGGAATAACCGTCCCCATTGAATCTTTAATAACTGCTTGTATTGAAGCTGGTAATCCGGTAGAAGTTTTGGCGATTTGATTGTTGCCGGAAACCCTTGAAATTGTCGGCGCTAAATAGACTTTTGCTGATGAAGTTACCGCATTCGAGAAACCGCCATCAGCTGCGCTTGTTCCCCATTCGACCACGAAGCCACTGACGCTTGTGTTGTTATCTTCATGGAGATCATTCCAGCAGGTACCGCCGCTCCAGTTTGTAACCGCCGAGTGTTCACCGACTGAGCCGTATGCGTTATTCGGTTCATTAGAGCACCAGTTGTAATATCCATTTGAACTTCCACCGTTAGCACCGGTCATAGTAATCGCAG
>CAIUHB010000038.1 GCA_903898855.1 uncultured Actinomycetes bacterium
CGACGAGTTGCTCTTGGGTATGTTTGAAGAAATCATTTTCATAGAGTGATTTTTCGGAGAACCAAACATCGAAATTAGTTCCGAAAGCTTTGAGCACGCCTTGTTGCTGCGCGAGTTGTAGGGCATATCCCTTGTCGCGAAAAGCCTGCATCGCGGCATCGCCACTCAGATTGAGCAACTCTGGATTCTTAGCCACAATCTCTTGAGCGAGATCTTGAATATATTCACCGTGGTAACCATCCTCCGGTGTTGGCTCTCCTTTTGCTGCAGCAAATAACGAGAGGCCAAATTTATCCATTTGTACACCGCGGTCATTGATGTAGAACTCGCGCGTGACCTTTGCTCCGGCGGCGCTGAGTACTCGACCTAGTGCGTCACCGACGGCCGCCCAACGAGTATGTCCGAGGTGTAGTGGCCCAGTTGGGTTTGCCGAAATAAATTCCAAGTTAATGGCAACGCTATCGAGCACTTTGCCTTGGCCATAGGCAGAACTTTGAGTGAGGATTTGCGAGATCACTCCGCCTTGGCTGGCCTTTGCAACGGTGATGTTGATAAAGCCCGGTCCAGCAATTTCTACCTTCTCAATATCTTTATTGCCAGCTAAGCCGCTCTGGATAATTGCCGCAATATCGCGTGGACTCTTGCCCGATGGTTTTGCTAAGGCAAGTGCGATGGAGGTTGCGTAATCACCGTGGTCACGATTCTTTGGTCGATCCAAGGTAAGTGAATCCGGGATATCGCAGCCGAGTTCTGCTGAGTTAAGGATTGCCAGAATCGCTGATCCAACTGCATCTTGGATACTGGATTCGCTCATGTGAGAACGATACTTGCAGCGTAGATATTTCTCGAAAAGGGCTGAGTTTGTGCCATCGCGAAAGTTGCCTTAATCTTGGCCTATCTCCAGCGGGAGTGGTGAAATGGCAGACACGCAGGTCTTAGGAACCTGTGCTTTACGGCGTGTGGGTTCAAGTCCCACCTTCCGCACAATAGTTTTATCGGCGAGATACGCAAAGGAAAAGCCTCGAGAATCTTCTCGAGGCTTTTCCTATTTCTAGCTTAAATCACTGCTTACTTGCCGGACTTCGATACCAGTTGCGCCAAATCAAGCGGTGTACCGGAATCTTGTAAGGAATCCTTCGCAAGATAGGCAGCAGCGGCAAGAACATGAGTCCGAGGGTCAAGAGGCCCATGATCAACATGATGATGGTGTCGGCATTCTCTGAGGATTTAAAGGGCTCGACTTGATACCAGAATGAGAAGAGCCAGAGCCATGATTGTCCTGGCCAAGAGCCGGTCTCATTCATAACTCCCCATTGATCGCCACCGAGGTGTTGTTTCGTTGCCAAAGCACCGAAGTAACCATCGCTATCGGCCAGAAAGAGCATTGGCTTAGTGAAGTTAGTTGGCAAATTGGTATCGCTGGTAAGCAAAGCGCCATCTAGCGCGCCCGAAGCCGCCATCTTAGATAAGCCATCAATCATGGCCGGGACGGGACCAAATGCACCGGATGGATCAGCAAGTGAGCTCTTATCCCCTGCTTTGGTCAGTGCATCTTCATAGGCGTTGGCCCACTTACCTTGTTGGTCAGCAGATGCTGCCTTCCATGTTCCAACTGCAGCAATAGCGCTTTGATCGTTAGAGATAAGCAGTGGCTCAACGACAAAAGAGTTTGCTGGGTTGATTGGAATGCGAACTCCAGCCCAATCCTGCAACTTGATAAAGCCGAAGTGTTGGCCTTTAGCTGCAGTGTTGTATGGAGCGCCATAACCGGCAGATCCAGTTGTGCCAGCAAGTTCACCAGTTGCTACTTGGGCAAAGTCAGCTGGAGCGGCTGTTACCCATGATTTCAGCGTTACTGCTTTTTCATCTGGTGAGCTAAAGAGTGCAGCAAGGCCACAGGCGAGCAATCCAATTATAACGATTGCAACCACAATCTCTTTTACTAAATCGTAAGGACGCATAGGTCCTGACCATTTCTTTGATGGATCTACCTTCATCATGCGGCTCACTTGGAACCTCCTTCAATGGTGGCGTCATTGTCGATTGGAGGAACAACGCCCTTTCTGCGAACCAGAATGATGTGCCAAGCAACAATTCCACCGAGGGCAAGTGGTAGCAGCGATACGTGCAACAAGATTGCTTGGCCGGTATTTAGCGCGTTGAAATATGCGCCAATACCCATGGAGTTAAAACCATCTTTTGCTTCACTTGCGATCCACTGGGAATCGAAGTTCGTTTGAATTAAATAGCCAGTGAATGCGGTCATGATGGATGCCATAAAAGCAACCACACCGGTAATCCAAGTAGCTAAGCGGCGTCCGCGCCAAGCTGCCATCCAGAACTTTCCCCAAAGGTGAACGACCATAAAGACGAAGAAGAGTTCAACGCTCCAGAGGTGGACCGAGTTAACGTAGTGACCGA
>CAIUHB010000039.1 GCA_903898855.1 uncultured Actinomycetes bacterium
AACGCGAACGGAACAACTACTCGCATTCCAGCCGGCATCAAGGACGGCGCGAAGATCAAACTCGCTGGCCGTGGTGCTCCTGGTCAAGGCGGCAACGGTGATCTCTACATCATCGTGCATGTCACCAAGCATCCGGTTTTCCGTCGCGAAGAGTTGAACCTGCATATGGATTTGCCGGTGACATTTACTGAAGCAGCTCTAGGTGCGGATGTAAAAGTCCCCACCATAGATGGCGATGAAGTAACGGTTCGTATTGCACCCGGCACACCTAGTGGTCGCACCCTGCGCGTGAAAGGTCGCGGCGTAAAGACGACGAAGGGCCAAGGAGATCTCCTTGTCACTATCGTCGTGCAGGTCCCACAACGCGTGGATGGAAAAGCGAAGGAAGCTTTGGAACAATTCGCCGAGGCAACAAAAGATTTCGACCCTCGGGTCGATTTACTGCAACGAGCAAAGGCATAACGCATGAGCAATACCGAACACGATGATGACGAGGCGGTCTACGTCATCTCTGTCGCCTCGCAACTCTCGGGCATGCACCCACAGACGTTGCGTCAATACGACAAGCTCGGGTTAGTTTCACCCGGTCGTGCATCAGGTCGTGGTCGACGATATTCACTCCGCGACATCGCATCACTCCGCAACATTCAACGTTTAGTTGGCGAAGGCATCAACCTTGCGGGTATTGCGCGAATCATCGAGTTGGAATCTGCGATGGCAAATATGGCGCTCGAGGTGGCAAAGCTGCGGACCGAGGTTGATGCGCTGCTCGAAGCAAATCCGCCAAAAAACCTTGTAAAACGCGATAAACAGACGATTGTTGTTTATAAAGAAGATAAGTAGTTTTCGCTAGAGTGCGCGTATGACATCACGCGACGCTCTCAAAGAACAGATCCTCACTAAAGCGGTAGTCCACGGCAAAGTTATTTTGTCGTCGGGCAAAGAAGCCGATTACTACGTGGATCTTCGTCGCGTGACTCTTGATTCCGAAGCGGCAACGCTTGTTGGTGAAGTCATGCTGGACCTTGTGAAAGATTGGGATTTCGACGCCGTCGGTGGTTTAACGCTGGGCGCTGATCCGGTCGCCACCGCGATGATGCACGTCGCCGCCCGCAATGGTCGCAAACTTGATTCATTTGTTGTTCGCAAGGCAGAGAAAGCTCACGGTTTACAACGCCGTATCGAAGGTCCAGATGTTAAAGGTCGTCGCGTGTTGGCTGTCGAAGACACATCAACCACCGGTGGATCTGTAATGACTGCAGTTGAAGCACTCAAAGAAGCTGGTGCGATTGTTGTTGGCGTTGCCGTAATTGTTGAGCGTGGAGCCGCTCCGCTTATTGAGCAGAACGGCCTTGAATATCGTGCGGCGTATCAGTTAGCTGACTTGGGACTTTAAATAGCCGGAGCAAAATATTTGTAGCGAGTCAAGTGACTGGTTGAGGGTATCAATAATTATGTTTTCAGAGATGTCCTTGTAGGCGTGGACAATTTTATTGCGAAGACCGATTATTTTCTCCCACTCTAGCGACGGATTGCTTTCGCGCAAAGAGCGAGAGAGCTTCTTAACAAGCTCCCCAATTTTCATCAAGGTAAAAAGAATTGATTGATAGTTACTATCTTCTGTGGCTGTTTCATGGGGCCAACCGGTAGCGACAAGCTCAAGTTCATACTCTCGAATTCGCGAGATTTCTAGAAGTATGTCGGTCAGAATGAACTTGTCGTTGCTCTCATTCAAACGGCAACCGCGTCTTGCAAGGCATGTATTAAAACATTCTGTTTGAGAGTTGCAGCAGCGTGCACATCACACTCAACACCGAGCAAGCGCTCTAATTGACCCTCAAGACAAATAACATCCCAGAAGCCGTTACTGATATCGAAATCAACAATAAAGTCGATATCACTTGTGGGAGTCTCCTCACCTCGCGCGACACTGCCAAAGATGCGGATATTTGAAGCGTTAATTTCTTTAACGAGCGCTTTGATTGCCTCGCTATTTTCGCGAACTAAATTCAAGTGGGAAGTCATAACATCAGAGTAATGATTTATCCGATTACTCGGAGTTGAACTTCTTCTGATGAGAAATTACGACAAATGCTTGCGTGAGCGCCATTCTTTAAAAACTTCCCATGCCAACGGCAATACCGTCACCACAGCAACAACCAAAACAATCTTCGTTAAGTTGTCTTGAATAAACGATGCGAAAGTCTTACCAGCGGCGAATCCAATCCAGATCAGTGATTGTGTCCAGATGATTGCGCCGATCACATTCCAGAAGGCGAATGTCTTGAATGGAATCTTGATCATGCCGCAGGTTGGGTTAATCAATCCGCGCACGACCGGAACAAAGCGGCCTAGGATGATTGCTTTGCCGCGACCGTATTTAGTCACATACTTCTCGGCGGTTTGTAACTTCTCGGCGGAGAAGAACTTTGAATCCGGCTTGTTGAATACTTTCTCACCAAAGGTCCAGCCAAGATAGTGGCCGACCTGCGATCCAATTACTGCAGCAAGAAGTGCGCCTATCGCTAACTCGGTGACGTTGAAGTGATGGACGGTCACATCCTTGGACGCCCCAGCGGCGATGACGCCTCCGGTCAGCAACAACGTGTCGCCCGGCAAGCCGATAATCAGCGGCAGCGCCGTCTCCAGGAACAAGATGCCGAATGCGATCACTAGGGCGTAATTCGACCCCAAGACAGATGCCAGGTTCACAAAGCTCATGGGAGTCAGGGTACCTATGACCGCGGAAATCGCCGCTTTCCCCGTGCCGAACGCCTGTGGATGAAAAATTTATACCTATTTATTTGTAATAGGGCCTAGGGGTATGTGTAACCTTCTCAGGCACCTAACGACCAAAAATTCATATCGACCCTTGCTCAATCTCTTTAGTATCCATTTAGTGTCCAAAGATGAACACCCAAAGGAGTAACTAGTGTCCAATATGGTCCACGTCAGTGGTTCGAACCTGACATACACATACATCGTCTTGGCTATCAGCCTCGTGGCGCTCGCTATCGCCTATGCGCTCCGCGCTCAGGTCTTGGCCGCCTCTGATGGCACCGACAAGATGAAGGAGATCGCCGCCGCCGTTCAAGAAGGTGCCGCCGCGTATCTCAACCGACAATTCAAGACACTTTCCGTTTTTGTCGCCATCGTTTTCTTCCTTCTCTTTGCCTTGCCAGCGCACGACGATGCAGGACACAGCCTGATGTCGATTCGCATCGGCCGCTCCATCTTCTTCTTGCTCGGCGCACTCTTCTCTGCCGGTGTTGGTTATAACGGCATGTGGCTTGCAGTGCGTGCAAACGTTCGGGTTGCTGAAGCCGCTCGCCAGAACTCATCGGAGAACGCGGTCAAGATCGCATTCCGCACCGGTGGCGTCGTCGGTATGACCACCGTTGGTCTGGGTCTTCTTGGTGCTTCACTCGTTGTAATTCTTTATAAGGAAAATGCACCATCAGTACTCGAAGGCTTCGGTTTCGGTGCCGCGATGCTCGCGATGTTCATGCGCGTGGGTGGCGGAATCTTCACCAAGGCAGCTGACGTTGGCGCTGACTTGGTCGGCAAAGTAGAACAAGGCATTCCCGAAGATGACCCACGTAACGCTGCAACAATCGCAGACAACGTTGGTGACAACGTTGGTGACTGCGCTGGTATGGCTGCAGACTTGTTCGAGTCTTATGCCGTCACACT
>CAIUHB010000040.1 GCA_903898855.1 uncultured Actinomycetes bacterium
AGATGGTGTCGGCAAGGTGGCGCTCCTCATTGAGAATCGGGAGCACAACGGATACATCAACGCTCTTCATACACTCATACGCTACCGTTTTTCGATTGTTCTCAGTGCTAGTATCAGTCAAATGACGCTGAGACTTTCGGTAATTGGCACTGGCTACCTCGGAGCCACACATGCTGCATGTATGTCCTCGCTCGGATTTGAGGTCGTAGGAATTGATACCGACCCAGCAAAGATTGCACTCCTTGCTCAAGGAAAAGTTCCCTTCTTCGAGCCAGAACTTGAAGAGCTGCTGGCTAGGGAGATTGCATCCGGCCGCCTAACTTTTAGCACCGATATCGCTGCCGCTAAAGATTGCGATGTTCACTTCATCTGCGTAGGAACCCCTCAGAAAGCGGGCAGCCTCGCTGCTGACCTAACCTATGTCGATGCTTCGCTAGAAGCAGTTGCCAAAGTTGCTAAGAATGGTTCACTCGTAGTCGGTAAGTCCACCGTGCCAGTCGGAACCGCGGCCAGACTCCGCGCTCGACTTCAAGAGGTAAATCCCGAAGCCGATCTGGCTTGGAACCCAGAATTTCTTCGTGAAGGTTTTGCGGTTGATGACACGCTTCGCCCAAATCGCTTGGTCGTTGGTGTAACTAGTGATCGCGCAGAAAATATTCTGAAAGAGGTCTATGCCTCAAATCTAAAAGATGGAACTCCTTGGGTGCGCGCAGACCTCCCCACCGCCGAGCTAGTTAAAGTCGCCGCCAATTCATTCTTGGCAACCAAGATTTCATTTATCAACGCGATGGCAGAAGTATGTGAGGCAGCTGGTGGCGATGTCACCGTTCTTGCCCAAGCCATCGGCTATGACCCACGCATCGGAAATAGATTCTTGCAAGCTGGAATCGGTTTCGGTGGTGGATGTCTACCAAAAGATATTCGAGCATTTATGGCACGCGCAAAAGAACTTGGCGCAGATCAAGCGCTGGAGTTCTTGCGCGAAATTGATTCCATCAACCTACGTGCGCGCCAACGCATCATCGAACTCGTTCGCAAAGATTTGCTCGAAGATTTGCATGGCAAGAAGGTGGCAGTTCTCGGCGCCGCCTTTAAGCCCGATAGCGATGATGTTCGTGATTCCCCAGCTTTAGATATTGCTGCGCAAATTCATACCGCAGGTGCACAAGTGGTTCTCTTTGATCCTAAGGCAAATGAGAATGCTGCCAAGCGCTTCCCAGCGCTCACCTATGCCGCAAACGTGGAAGAGTGCTTAGCTGGCGCAGATATCGTCTTGCACTTAACGGAATGGAAGCAGTTCCGCGAATTGGATCCAGCAAAGCTCAAGGGGCTAGTAAATAGTCCAATTGTGATTGATGGCCGCAACGCCCTTGATCGCCAGAAGTGGATCGATGCCGGTTGGCACTTCCGCGCTCTTGGCCGCGCAACTATCTAATTAAAAACCAGCGCGCTGGTTCTTCTTCAAATTTGCGGTCTTCTTTAGTGACTCTTCCCGCGCGCTCTCCATCAACTCCGCTACTTTCGCAGCAATAGCCGCATCGCTCGTTCCTAGAATTCGGGCGGCGAGCAAACCTGCATTCTTTGCATTACCTACGCCAACAGTTGCAACGGGAATTCCGGCTGGCATCTGCACAATAGATAAGAGTGAATCCATACCATCGAGATACTTAAGCGCTACAGGTACTCCAATTACCGGAAGAGTTGTGGCGGCCGCAACCATTCCTGGTAGGTGCGCCGCACCGCCAGCACCGGCAATGATTACTGCAAAACCGTCCTTGGTGGCGCTTTGCGCAAATTCCAACATTTCATTTGGTGTGCGGTGAGCGCTGACAACACTGGCTTCATAAGCAATGCCGCACTCATCAAGTACCTTCGCGGCTTCTTCCATAGTGGGCCAATC
>CAIUHB010000041.1 GCA_903898855.1 uncultured Actinomycetes bacterium
ATGACGGTGCCAGACTGAGCTTGGGCCTTCTTCACTGCCGCTGAAATTGCATCCTGTGCTACCCATTGAATATCGCGATCAATTGTCAGTCGAAATCCGGTGCCAGCTTTCGCCGGAATTTTTACCGTTGCTGAACCTGGAATTATTGTTCCAGCGCCATTGGCATATTCATAAAGTCCATTTGTTCCGGAAAGTCGGGAGTTAAGACTGCTCTCAATTCCAGAGGCGCCAACGCCGGCGGCATTGATAAACCCGATGAGTGAAGCGGAGAGCCTTCCAGTTGGATATTCCCTAACAAATTCTCGTTCCGAGAAAAATCCGACGATGCGCTTGGCCAGTCCGCCCGGCTCCTTCATCACTGAAGTGTTGTATTGCGTAAGCGCTGCCTGCAAATTTCGCCATACTGCTGGGGAGGCGTTCTTCTCAATAATCTGATATCTCTTCATGCCGGTATAAAGGGGAACGAGCTGATCTGTGGTCATGCCCAGTGCTGGAGCAGTTAGCTCGGCTGCTTTGGCCGGATCGGTAATCATCGTTTGATCAATCACAATGTTAAATGCGGCAACACTTCGAGCTAAGGCGATTCCGTTGACATCGGTAATTTCACCGCGCGGCGCTAGTTGGACTGAGGTGTTGAGTAGTTCGCTAGCGGCTCGTTTGCTGATGGAATTGGCTTCAACGCCTTGCACTTGAATCAAACGTAGAACTAAAACTAAAAGTAGGGCAAAAGTTAGACCTAATAACGTGCGAATTCTCCGCTGGTAAATACTGTGCGAGCTCACTAATGTCCTGGATTCACGACAAGCGTGCCTGCAGGAGGCGCGTTATTAACCGACGAATTGAGATCTAAGTAAGTAATAGTTGTTGCAGGAACCATTCCCAACTTGCTTGCTGCTGCAGCTAAATTGTCAGGTGATGCTTTGCTCTCCGACATGTGCAAATATGCGTCGCGCTGATCATTGGTGGCATTCGTCGCAATCTTCAATCGTTCTAGAACAAAGGCATCCTGTGCCATGAACGTATTGATTGCTAAGAGTGCCAAGACATTGAGTAGAACGATGGCAGCCAGAATTACGATGAATCCACGAGCACTGGTGCGGCGACCTTCATCTGGCTTGAGATCGGGAAGCAGGCGAAGTAGTACTTTCGCTCCTTTATTAACTACCTTCGGCCTTGGTTTTGCTGGTGCCAGCAACTTTCCAGTTTCGACTGGAGTTACTGGAATTAGAGTTGTAATCGCCATTATGCCGCCGCTCTTTCGACGCAGCGAAGTCTCATCGATCCAGCACGAGAATTGGCTTCAATCTCACTTTCGCTTGCACCTTCACTGCCGCGCAAGACAAAGTTAAATTTCGCGGCAGAGTTAGGCAGATCTACTGGCAAACCAAGTGGCGTTCCAGAAGCTGTAACTTGGGCGAATGCCTTCTTAACAATTTTGTCTTCTAGTGATTGGTATGCCATAACGACAATGCGGCCGCCAACTTTGAGTGCAGCTAGGGCCTGCGGAATAGCTCGTTCCAATACTTCTAGCTCTTGATTGACCTCAATCCGAAGCGCTTGGAAAGTGCGCTTTGCGGGATTGCCGCCGGTTCGTCTAGCGGGAGCGGGGATGCTCTCTTTCACAATATCTGCCAGATCTTTTGTTGTTTTTAAGCGACCACTCTCACGAGCTGCAATGATGTTATCTACGATGCGAGGAGCAAATTTCTCTTCGCCGTAGCTCCTAATTACATGAATTAGATCAGAGCGGGAATAGGAATAGAGAATTTCATAGGCGCTCTTGCCAGAACTTTGATCCATGCGCATATCCAGTGGCGCATCCTGCGAGTAGGCAAAACCTCGTTCGGCATCATCGAGTTGCATAGAGGAGACACCAAGATCAAAGAGCACTCCATCAACTTCAGTAATACCTAGATCGTTCAGCGAATCCTCAATGCGGTCATAGACATCATGAATGATGGTGACGCGATTAAGCAGCGAACCAAGACTCTGCTCAGCTATAACTATGGCCGCTGGATCTCGGTCGAAGGCAATTACTCTTAAAGAGGGGAAGCTCTCTAAGAGTGCCTTCGTATGACCGCCCATTCCGAGAGTTGCATCGATGATTAGCGGTGTTGAACTCTTCTCAATTGCGGGTGCGAGAAGCGCAATGCAGCGATCAAGTGCTACAGGTATATGTAGTTGCATCTTCTCCCCCATCTCATTTATCTAAAATCTGATTACTTCTCTTGCTTTTTTTTCTTTACTTTTATTACAGATATCTCTCCGCTCTGGTCACCGCCGGCCGACGGATCTTGGGGTAACGGCGCCGGGGAAGGGGCGTCGTTATTGGGTCGGCGGTGGCCACAACTGAGAGATGAATTAGAAGAGTCCTGGTAGCACCTCCGATGAGACATCTGAGAAGCTCTTCTCGCGGTCTGCTAGATATGAATCCCAAGAAGCGGAATCCCAAATCTCTAAACGTGTATTCGCACCGATGACAACGCAATCTTTTTCAAGTCCGGCATATGTGCGAAGTCCGGCCGGAATCGTGACGCGACCTTGCTTATCGGGAACTTCATCATGAGCACCGGCAAACATCACACGCATGTAGTCGCGCGCTGCCTTCTCAGTTACGGGGGCCTGACGCAGGCGCTCAGTGATGGCAGTGAATTCATTGCTGGGAAAGACATAAAGGCAGCGCTCCTGGCCCTTGGTAACTACTAGGCCGTTGGAGAGTTCATCGCGAAAGCGGGCAGGAAGGATGATGCGCCCTTTTTCATCAAGCTTGGGTTCATGGGTGCCGAGAAACATCAGAGCCACCTCCCCCATGTAGACCCGTGTGATCGGGTAAAGCTAGAAATTTCACGCCCCACGCGTGAAAATCTTCCAGTTCCACCACTTTACACCACTTTACTCCATTTTCAACCCCTTTCCGCCATTAATTTCCCCATTTCTCCCCTTTCCCTCCCTTATTGGCCCTTATCCGCCCACATTGAGAAATAAAAAAAGCCACCCAGAGATTGGGTGGCTTTACTGAAAAGTTGCTAATTACTGATCGAAATTACGACGCTCCCAGCGCTCTTCTAATCGATCGCTCCACTTGGGTTTGCGTGGGCCAGGGCCTTTTCCGGGGGTGCGGTGAGAGCCATTTGGGCCCGAGTTTGAGCCTAGGTTGGAGAAGGCGAGAACCAATCCAGCTAGCGCGATGAGAAAGCCAACGATTCCAACAGCTACCTGCTGCGCCATCAACCCAGCTAGGAGGGTGGATAGCCCGAAAAGTGCGAGCAGCGCTCCCTTGATGGCTCGGCCGGCCCGAGGTGTTCTAACTTTGCCCGTCATTGTCGAGACCAGGCGTGGATCTTCACTCTCTAGGGCAGCCTCCATCTCGGCCAAAAGGCGCTTTTCATGATCTGAGAGTGGCATAAATAGAACAATAGAGCAGAAAGCTACTTTTGTGCACCTTGGCTTCTATCCGGCTCTTCATCCTGCGGTGAAATTAGCGTGGCCGGCCGTACCGAGCCATGGCCAAAGCGGTTCGAGGCGGCATCGACTGCCTTGATGGCCTCTCGCCACCCCTTCTCACGCTCACCAAAGGCGATCTGTTCTGGTCCATCAATACCTTCTACAAGTCCGTCTAGGCCTACACCCACTAATCGGATACGTGCACCATCAATCTTGAGTGCGAGATAGAGAGATTTAACAATCTCAAAAACCTCATGCGTTCCACTTATGGGAAGCGGAACCGTCTTTGAGCGAGAAATGGTTTTGAAATCTGCAAAGCGAACTTTGATGGAGATAGTTCTTGCACTCTTATTTTTTTCACGAGCCCGATATGTTGCCTTCTCGGTTAAGCGTAGAAGTTCGCGAAGTATCTCTGTCCTATCTTCTAAGTCACTAGCAAAAGTTTCAGCGTTGCTGATGCTCTTATCTGGTTCATCTGGAATTACATCGCGATAATCTCGTGCCCAGGAAAGCTCGTACAGATGTTTTGCGCTCGCTTCACCGAGTGCTCGAACTAAGGTGTTCAGCGGAGTGGTCGCAATATCTTCTACCGTTCGAAGCCCGAGCTTAGCTAGCTCCTCTCCCGTCTTTGGGCCGACGCCCCAAATCGCCGAGACTGGTAATGGATGCAAGAACTCCAGCACTCGATCTGGATTAATTTCTAGCGCGCCATTTGGTTTGCATTTATCGGAGGCGAGCTTTGCGATAAATTTGCTAGAGGCAATTCCCACTGAGCAGGTAATTCCTTGGCTAGCAAATACTTCGGCGCGAATTTTCTGCGCTATTTCCATTCCAGTCCCGAGCAAGCGTCTGGCCTTTGTGACATCGATAAATGCTTCATCCAGTGATAGCGGCTCGACCAAGGGTGAATACGAGCGAAAAATCTCCATTACTTTTTCAGAGACCTCGCTATAGCGACGATGATTTGGGGGAACGAAAATTGCATGAGGGGCTAATCGCTGCGCCCTTCCTACTGGCATAGCTGCACGGATGCCGAATTTTCGCGCCTCGTAATTAGCCGATAGGACTACTCCTCTAGCTCCAGCGCCAACAACTAGGGCTTTTCCTCGTAGCGCCGGGTCGTCTCGTTCGGCGACAGATGCGTAGAAGGCATCCATATCCACATGCAGAATTGTGGAGAGTTCTTCGCGCTCTTCTTGCTCGTGCTTGCTCATGCGCGCTCCTCTCCCCCAACGGCCGCCTGCTTGGCACCGAGGTTACGCCACTTCTCATAGGAGTCTGTAAGTTCCCACGCCGCACTTGCGCGTAACGAAATTCCTCGCGGCCCGGTTCGGCGGATAACTCCTTGAATGAGAAAAATCGATGAGGTGCGCAGGAGTGAGGCATATGAACTCTGAACATCTTCAAAGAATGTAACGTCACTACAGCCATATCCATCATCAATACTAAGAAACATTACGCGCTTACCGGATCGCACTGGCGGAGTTTGGAGCGCAACTTTTACGCCAGCTACCAATACCGTAGAACCTGCGCGTTGCTTAATGAGATCAGATGACTTTACTGCTCCTACATGATTGAGAAAGTCGCTATAAAATTCGAGCATATGGTGAGAGATATCCATATTTAATACCTCTATCTCATGAGCTACCTCTTCACTGGGCGTTAAATCTGGTAGGCCGCTTGCGATTAATGTGGGTGGAGTTAATTCGAGCAGTAGTTGGGTAGAGGCAGCGCTCTTGCTCGCACTGTATGAGCGATATAAATCATTGAGATGTAGCAATAAATCTCGGCGATTGATTCCACCCTTCGCAACTTTATGCAAGCGGTCAAAGGCTCCAACCATAATGAGAGATTCGGTGACTGGCCTAGATGTACCACCACGATAAACAAAATCAGCAAGATCTGCGTAAGGTCTTCCGGCAATAATTGCAGTTATCTCTCGCTCGCTGATGGCAGCTACATCTGCCAAGGAGAGCCTGATTGCATAGCCGCGTGCATCAGGTAGCTGTAGCGAAGCCCCGCTGCTTGAAACATCTGGTGCGAGAAACGGTGTGCGTCCAGATTCCACAGTTCGTTCGACTCGGTGTACTCGATCAGAGTGATTGATATCTAGCGGGGCTAACGTGATTCCCCATTGCTTTGCCTCATCTGCAATGAGGCGTTTGGGATACATGCCTGGGTCATGAGTCATGACGCCGGCGAGAAAGGCGGCGGTGTGATGAGTTTTGAGCCAAGCAGATTGATAAGTAGGTAGCGCAAAGGCGGCAGCATGGGCTTTGCAAAAGCCAAACGAGGCGAAAGATCGCAAAATATCCCAGATGCGCTCGATGACTTTAATTTCATAACCATTGGCTGCAGACATGGCGAAGAACCAGTCACATACCTCTTGTTGGCCTTCTAGGCTTCCCAACTTTCGACGCTTCTCATCGCCTTCGGCCAAAGTGCATCCTGTTAAGCGAGCGATAATTTTAATTACCTGCTCATGAAAGACGACTACGCCTTGGGTCTGGCTCAAAATATCTTCTAGATCGGGATGGATCTGTTGGCGATGGTGCAGACCTTGGCGAAAGTTGAGAAAGGGAGTAATCATGTCGCTCTTTACCGGCCCCGGTCGAAAGAGTGAGATATCAATAATTAGATCGGTAAAAGAATCGGGTGCCATCTTGCCGACAAGTTCACGCTGTCCCGGACTCTCTATTTGAAAAATTCCTAAAGTTCGAGTCGATTTGATGAGATCGAAGGTGAGGTGATCATCTAAGGGCACGGCATCGATATCAATATCTTTGCCTTCAACTCGTTTCACCTCTTGCAACGCAAATGAGATAGCCGACTGCATTCGCACTCCAAGAACATCGAGCTTAAGCAAGCCAATCGCTTCAACATCATCCTTATCCCATTCGAGCATTGGATAACCGCTAGCGCTCTGCAGGATTGCTGACCGATTACGCAGTCCAGCATCAGAGAGGGCAATAGCGCAGGGATGCATAGAGAGGTGGCGTGGCAATCCATCGAGCTTGCCCGCCAAGAAGATGGCGGTCTTGAGTAGAGGTGTATCTAATTTAAGAGATTTAAGTTCGGGCAAATTTGCTAGCGCGGCGCCAATATTTTTTGCTCGGATATGCGGCAAAGATTTAGCGATGAGATCAATCTCCATGGGTGCAATACCGAGCGCTGCTCCAACATCACGAATGGCATGACGTGCGCGATAAGTCTCGACCATAGCAACGGTTGCGCATCTAGAAGAGTTGCCGGGAGCTTCCCAATGAGCATCGCCATAACGTTGGAAAATTGCATCATAAATTTCAAGGCGTCTGGCAGATTCCACATCAATATCGATATCGGGCAGCTCACCGCGCAAAGTGGAGCAGAAACGCTCCATCAGTAGATCTTGCGAGAGTGGCTCGACGCCAGAGATTCCTAGTAAATGGCAGACCAGTGAACCAGCCCCGCTACCTCTAGCGGCAACTCGAATACCGAGATCTCTTGCCATATCGGTGATATCGGCGACGGTGAGAAAGTAGGAGCCAAAACCTAAAGCAGAGATAGTTGCTAACTCATCTTCCATTCGCTCGCCCGCGAGAACAGAGAGCGAACCTGAGTATTTCTTTGCCAGACCCGCTTCGCAGCGGGCGCGTAATATCTGTGCGAGTTCGGCTGCGTTCTTAGCGCCAACAACCGCAGGTTCTGGTAAATGAATTTCACCAATGCCGATATCAGTACGAGGTGAGAGCGCCGAACGCTCTGCCCAACTTTGGGTAGTTGCGAGCAGAGCTCGCCCATTGCGCTCCCCTGCGGCGCGGGCAATCTCATCGGCAATGCGATGCATGGATGGCGCATCTTTGAGATAGGCCTCGCTATTAGTGCGTTCAATATTTTTAGGATGTAGCGGAAGTAGATTGCGGGCAGCATCCAAGATATCTGCAACCGGCCCATCTGCGCGGTCAAGCATTCTTACTGCGTTAGTGAGTATTGCTGGAAGATTATTATCGCGAGCAAAGGCCAGGGTCCTGCCAGCGAAGTTGGTGGAGTAGAGCGCTCCATCCCTAGCTTGATGTGAGATGCACTCCAGTGCACTCTCGGCAAAGAGTTCGCGGGTTGAGTTGTAGATAGAGAGAGCTTGGGCAGGTCTGCGGTGAGCAATGGCATCAACTAGCGGCGAGAGTGGGCCATGAAGAATTAATACATTGCGCGAGTAGATAGCAAAGCGCTCAAGAATCTCGTGCGTCAAGATTGACTCTGAGCTATTCATTTTAATTGCGGTAAGAAGTTGGTAGAGCGAGGGAAGATGGCCAGCTTGAGCAAGAAGTGTGACTCGAAACTTCTTCTGCAAGAAACTTATATTTACGCCAAGAATGGGAGCGATGCCTGCCGATTCGCACTCTTGTGCAAAGCGAATAGCTCCCGCCATCCCATCGCGATCGGTGAGAGCTAAAGCCTTCATTCCATATTCAGCTGCACGCGCAACGAGTTGGTGCGGATGAGCGGTCCCATATTTAAAGGAGTAGCCGCTAGCGACCCGAAGGTGAGTAAAAGATTTCATAATGAATTACTGCGCTCTGGAGGTCGGGCGAATTATCCACTTTCCTGTTAACTCATCAAGTTCAATCTCAAAAGTTGTCATTGCACCCTCAGGAGCAGCCTCTACGCGCCAGATAGCGCGAGCGCCATCATCGAGCTGATCTAGAACGCTGAACTCATCTGAATTTCGAGTTGAACGGGTGCGACCATCATCAATGCGATTCCACCAACCACCAGATTCACGCCATCGTGAGGTGATGGCGTGAATATGGAAGCGGCGCCCCTTGTAGATGAACTCAATAGGTTCACCTTCGGGGGCAAGCACGGCGGCAGCCGGACGGATCGGTTGCGTTGGCGCAGTTTCTGAGCTCTGCTCTGAGGTCTGGACGGATTCTTCGAACATATGTTCGAAAGATAGCCCTCCCCACTGACAGTGGCAAGCGCGCTTACCGAGAGGTGAATTCTGGGCAGATCACGCGTGAATTGAGCAAACACGCCGTAAGTTTGGTTGAAGTTTCAACAAAAAAGCCTTACCGTAACGGGGTAATAAGGCGCTCTCGTCCCGGGTAGCGCTCCCTTATAGATAGGAAATCAATGAAAGCACTATTCATTATTGGTCAGATCCTTGCTGGTCTCTACTTCATCAACGGCGGCATCAGCCACCTCACCAAAGTCGAGGCAATGACTGGCTATGCAAAGTACAAGAAGCTTCCAGCTGCAAAGCTTGGCGTCATTCTCTCCGGCCTACTACTTCTAGTCGGCGGACTCTTCATTCTTCTTGGATACCTTGCTGACCTTGGTGCAGTTGCACTTGCAGCATTCCTCGTCGTTGCAGCAATCATCTTCCACAACTTCTGGACCGTTGAAGATGCCACGGCCAAGATGGGCGAAATGATTAACTTCAGCAAGAACATTGGTCTTGCTGGCCTACTTCTTATGGTTGCAGCTCTTGCTTCACTCGCTGCTAAGCATGGTCTTGATATCGGCATCGTCGTATCAAAGGCACACGCTGTTCTCTGGAAGTAATTCCAACTAAAACCTAAATAACAGCTTAAAAAATTAAGCCCCTGGGGATTTCTCCGGGGGCTTTTTCATGCCAATATTTCACTCGATTGCTGGCACGATAGCGGGGTGGACCTCGCCCTCGCTCTGTTAGCTGGTTGCTTTGTCGGAGCAATCCTTGGCCTTGTTGCAGCCGGTGGCGCAATGTTGAGCGTTCCCATCCTGCTCTACATCTTTCATTTCACTCCGGTTCAAGCAACAACCGCCGCGCTCGCCATCGTCTTTCTCGCCGCCTTTGCCGGAGTTATTCCTAAATGGCGCAAGGGTGATGTCCTACCTCGAGAAGGCTTTGCCGTCTGGGGACTTGGTTTAGTAACAAATCTAGGTGGTTCAGTGTTAGCAAAAGATATTGCGCCAACTCTGATTACTACCGGATTTGCTGGCGTGATGGTGCTTGCCGCAATAGCGATGCTTCGCACTCCAGCGAGCGATCATCCCGAGAAGAGAATTCCTTTTCCTATTCTGGCTGGGATCTCACTTGCCATTGGTGCTATGACCGGTCTCTTCGGAGTGGGCGGTGGCTTTTTGGCTATCCCCATTCTGGTTCGCTTTTTTCATACCCCCCAAAATAAAGCAGCCGGCACTTCACTTTTAATTATCGCCTTAAATTGCTTTACCTCCTTCCTTGGCCACCACAGCGAGTGGAGCGATATTCGCTGGTCGATTCCTATCTGCATTGGTGTAACCGCGGTTCTTGTCTCCAGCTTTGCCTCCCACCATGCTGCTCGAGTCCCGCAATCTGCCCTTCGCAAATCACTTGCAGGACTTCTCATTGCGTTGACTATCTTTACGCTTCTAAAAACTTGGCTCTTTACTTAATAAAGATAAGTGCTACCACCTATATTTGGCGCTGCCAGATCCCATCAGCCGTCTTAAACTTTAAATGAAGAAATTAGAGAGAATTCATGACTAGATTGGCCGTGAAGTTTTTACCGAGGAGTTGAAATGACTGGAAATCTCATAGGAAAAGTTGCCTTTGTTAGTGGCGCAGCATCCGGTATCGGTGAGGCGAGTGCGCTCGTGCTTGCTGAAGAGGGCGCCAGTGTTGCGGTCGCTGATATCAATCTTGCTGCTGCCGAAAAGGTAGTAGCAGCCATCGCAGCTAAGGGCGGAAAAGCTCTTGCCGTGAAAGTAGATGTCGCAGATGATGCTTCGATTGCCGCTGCAATCGAAACGACCTTTGCTCAATTCGGAAAGTTAGATATCGCGGTAAATAATGCTGGTATTGGCGGCGACTTAGCCAACACTGGTGATCAAACACCTGCTGGATGGCGCAAAGTCATTGGAATTAATTTAGATGGCGTCTTCTATGCCATGCGTCATGAGATAGCTGCAATGAAAAAATCTGGTGGCGGGTCAATCGTAAATATGGCCTCAATTCTAGGCGCGGTTGGTTTCTCCGGATCTGCTGGTTATGTCGCTGCAAAACATGGAGTAGTTGGCCTTACGCAAACTGCGGCTATTGAATATGCCACTGAAGGAATTCGCGTCAACGCAGTTGGTCCTGGCTTCATAAATACTCCGCTCTTAGGCGCTTTACCGAAAGAGGCACTTGCGGGCATCGCCGCAATGCATCCCATGAATAGGTTGGGCGAATCGGTAGAAGTTGCACACCTCGTTGCATTTCTGGCTTCAGATAAGGCCTCATTCATCACCGGTTCTTACTACAACGTTGATGGTTGCTATCTCGCTCGATAGCGCGAAGCTGAAATTAGCAGGGTAGGTATTAAAGTAGTCCCATGATTATCTGTTGCGGCAACTAACCGATGGAGCAGACCCTTCTCCCTCGGTTAGTGCGCCTTACCACGCGCAACGGAATACAGGTCCGACGCACTTTGCCAGATCGGGAAATTAGAACTATTGGCGCATGGTGCTTCGTCGATGACTATGGTCCAACGAACGCTGAATCAGCCATGAGCGTGGCCGCACATCCGCACGCCGGGCTTCAAACTGTGACCTGGTTATTCTCCGGAGAGGTTGAGCATCGAGATTCATTAGGCAGCGTGCAGCTCATTCATCCTGGTGAGCTCAACATTATGAGCGCGGGTCGAGGTATCTCACACTCTGAACTTTCACTTTCTACACATAGCCAGCTACACGGCGTTCAACTCTGGACAGTCTTGCCGGATCAATATCGAAATATCGAACCACGCTTTGATCATTATCAAGATCTGCCCAACTTTGAACACAATGGATTAGCTATTCGACTCTTTGTTGGTGAATTCGGCGGAGCGAAAGCACAAACTCAAATTTACTCACCACTTGTGGGAGCAGAAATGGTCGCGCCGAAAGATTATGAGAATTCCGTGGAGCTCAACCAAGAATTTGAACATGGAATTTTGGCCATCTCCGGTGATTTAGTAGTAAATGGCTCTCCGGTAGCGCCAGGAAATCTGCATTACATCAGCGCTGGCGCACATAATATAAATCTTGTTTCAGATAAAGGATCAAAATTCTTACTCCTCGGTGGGGCGCCATTTACCGAAGAAATCATCATGTGGTGGAACTTCATTGCCCGCACTCAAGAGGAGATTGAAGAGCTACGCGAAAAGTGGAATAGCCGCTCCGCTGACTTTCCTTCATTTGAAGATCAGATAGGTGGCTGGATTCCAGCACCTGCAATGCCCAACATCAGGCTCTCCCCACGCGGTGCACGGGGGCACGCGCGATGAAACTTCATTCCACCATTGAAGGAAGCGGTGAGCCATTACTTCTCATTCATGGACTTGGCGCAGATTCCAATACCTGGAAAATAATTAGGCCAGAACTCAATAAAAGATTTACCACCATCGCATTTGATTTTCCTGGCCATGGCAAGACTCCTTTTAACCATGAATTGAAGTTAGATCCCGCCTCACTTGCCGAGCTCTTGGTTGCAAATCTCAATGAACTCGACATGAAAAGCGTGCATGTGGTGGGAAGTTCGCTCGGTGGGTGGGCCGGGCTAGAGCTGGCAGCTGCATTCCCAGAACGAGTTAATTCATATACTGGCTTGGCGCCCGCCGGCCTATGGCTCTCGCCTTACACGTCGCGCGTTCCAGGAGCTGCAATTACTCGGTATATGGCAAAGTCGCTACATCCGCTCTCGCCATATTTACTGAACTTCACGTGGGGCAAAGCAATTGGATTTGGAATGGTAAGTCCACGCTGGCGAGATTTGCCCACGGAAGTTTGCATCGATGCCGCAAAAGCGATGGGGACTTCGCAAGGCTATTTCCCGTTGTGGGATTCATTTCTCGGCAAGCGATTTGATAAAGAAATTTCGCCAAAGATTCCGGTCACCATAATTTTTGGCGATAGCGATAACACCCTTCCCGTTCGCACATCGCAAGAACGCTCGCTCGCTCCAGGGCATGCAAAGTGGGTAGTACTTCCGCAAAGTGGCCATGCGCCTATGTGGGATCACCCACAAGAGGTTCTTCATGAGATTATTGATACTGTGGGCAGCATATGAACTTCGTGAAGATCTACTTCTTTGAACTACCTACTCGCAAAATTCCGCGTGCCATCTTTTATATGGGCTTTCATCATCTACATCTCAAGCGATTCCCCGGTATTACTTTCTATAAATTATTAGGAACTGGTAAAGGCGAAACTTTCACACCGAAGGATGCCAACTCGCATCGGTGGGGACTTTTAGTTGTTGGAGATGAAGCTGCTTTATCCAACTTCGATACATCGTCTGTAATCAGTGCTTGGCGCCAAATCTCTCACCACGAATATCACGCACTTTTACGACCGCTCGCTTCACATGGAAAGTGGTCAAGGCGCGAACCTTTTCTCGCCGATGCTAAAGAATGGGATGGGCAGGTTGCTGCCATTACTCGGGCAAGAATCAAGTGGAGCAAGAACGCTCACTTTTGGCGTTCGGTTCCACCAGTCACACTCTCATTGCACTCCTCCCCTGGTTTGCGATCGGCGATTGGAATCGGTGAAGCGCCACTTGGATTACAAGGCACTTATTCGACCTGGAATAGTTCGCAAGAGCTCCGTAAGTTCGCCTATCAGAGCGCGCCCCACCTTGAGGTGATAGATAAAACCAAGGAAATAGGCTGGTATGCAGAGGAGTTGTTCGCTCGTTTTGCGATTATCGAGGAGCGTGGCTCACTTTAAGCGCCAAGTGAGGCAGAATTAAGACATGTCTCTGCGCCAATTTCGACCCCGCCGCAACACTCGGCGCGGTTTGAGCAATCGCCAGAGCACAATACTTTTTGGATTAACTGCGCTAGCAATTGCTGTTCAAATTTATTATCCACTTGCTCATGGCCAACTATTACGAAATATCACGTTAGCAACCGTCTATCTCGGAGCAGCCGCAATGTTGGCCCATGCTTATTTCGCATATGGCCTTCGCTATCTCGCAACGTACGCAATCCTCACTTTTTCTTTAGCCCTAGCCATCGAAATTCTCGGCAGCAAGACCGGCTACCCCTTTGGCGATTACACATACGATCACTCCCTCGGCTTTGCCGTTGCTGGGGTTCCCTTTGTAGTTCCATTTGCCTGGATGATGATGGCGCATCCGATCCTTATTGCTGCTCGTCGAGTAACTGCGCAGTGGACCTTTCTCTACGGTGGCGCAGCGCTCATGGCTTGGGATTTATTTCTTGATCCACAAATGGTCTCGGCACATCGCTGGAGCTGGGTTCTCACCGGTGCTCACGTTCCCTTCGAACCAGAAATTCCGCTCTCCAATGCCGCAGGTTGGCTCTTTGCTGGCATGGGTTTGATAGCGATACTTCATCAACTTCTACCCAAAGAACGCAGAAGGATTGGCGCTAGTTCTACCGCCCCAGATATTTTCATCGCTTGGACGTTGCTCTCTGGAATTATCGGAAATCTCTTCTTCTTTCATCGTCCAGGCGTAGCGCTCTTTGCTGGATTTATCTTTGGCGCGCTCTTGGCCCCGTATTACTTCTCGATCACTCTTGGCCGTCCTGATTACCTGTAAATGCCACTATTCCCGCTAATTCTCTGCGCTGCCGCTTTTCTAGTTGCCGGCATCAACGCATTTACTATGCGAACAGTAAAAGCAGATAGAAGCAAGAAAATCGAATCAAGTGTTGCCGTCCTGATTCCAATGCGCAATGAAGAGCGAAATGCCCGGCCATGTGTGGATGCAGTCCTTGCTTCTACCAATTGTTCACAGTTAACAATTTCAGTTCTTGATGATTCATCAACGGATGCAACGCGAGCCAAACTAGAAGAACTCCAACACTCGATCACGATTCTCAGTGGTGCACCATTGCCAAGTGGTTGGGTGGGCAAGAGCTTTGCCCTCTCCCAGTTAGCCGCTGCTTCAACTGCAGAATATTTAATATTTATCGATGCCGATGTGCGCCTGGCACCGGAAGCTATTTCGGCAACTGTGGCGCTGGCGCAGGCAGGCGGCTGGGACTTCCTCTCGCCGTACCCACGGCAAATTGCCAGAACTTTACCGGAGCTTTTGATTCAACCACTTCTCCAATGGTCTTGGCTCTCTAGCGTGCTACTTCGTATCGCAGAAAGATTCCCTCGGCCATCGACAACTATTGCCAATGGACAATTTTTTATGGTGAAGCGCTCAGCATACGAAGCAATCGGCGGCCATGAAAATATTAAGAATGAAGTACTCGACGACCTAGAACTTGCCCGAGAGCTGGTTCGCCATGGTTATTGCGGTGCAGTTGCTGATGGGAGCGAGGTTGCCTCATGCCGAATGTACGAGAATTTCGCGGACCTTCAAGCTGGTTACACAAAATCATTGTGGCGGGCTTTCGGCTCGCTCAGCGGAACCATTCTCACAATTTTGATTCTCACGGCTACTGGAATCCTCCCCTTCTTTGCTGCCCTTCATGGCTCAATAGTTGGAATGTGTGGCGCGCTTCTCGTTCTGTTCTCGCGCCTGATCGCATCCATCAAGACGCGTTCAAATCCGCTCCTTGGACTCCTGCACCCACTTGCAATAATTTTTCTGATCTATCTCATCGCTCTCTCTTGGTGGAAGAAATATCGCGGAACTTTAATGTGGCGGGAGCGAACCCTTGCATAAGAAAAAAGTCGTAATTATTGGAGCTGGCGTTGGCGGAGTTGCGACCGCTATTCGCTTAGCAAAATCTGGCCACCAGGTATCCATTTACGAAGCCGCGGCCTTTACTGGCGGTAAATGTCGAACTGAATGGATTGGTGATTATGCCTTCGATACTGGTCCTTCGCTGCTCACACTTCCTGCTGTCTATCGAGATCTCTTTCTCAAAACTGGAAAGCGGATAGAACATATCCTCAAGCTCACACCGGTGGACCCGGCATTTGCCTATCACTTCGCCGACGGCACCGAATTAACCTTTCCAAATTTATCGATTCCAGCAATCTGTAAATCTATTGACCAAACTTTAGGTAAAGCAGCTGGCGACCAATGGCACAACTTGATGCAGCGGGCAGAGCAAATGTGGGATGTCTCGCGTGGACCTTTTATTGAATCTGAGCTGCTAGGAATTCCTTCATTGTTAAAGCGGAAAGGCTTCTTGAGCGATCTTCGGAAGATATCTCCCTTTACCTCACTTCGCGCATTAACTAAAAAATATACTTCCGATCCTTACCTCACCGCCATCATCGATCGCTACGCCACCTATACCGGTTCGGATCCACGCAAAGTTCCGGCAGTTTTACTCACAATCGCCTTTGTCGAAGCAACCTTCGGGGCTTGGCATATTGAAGGTGGAATAGGCGGACTTGCTCAAGCTTTAGAGAGCAGAGCTCGAGAATTAGGAGTCGAGATTCACCTCAATACCGAAGTTGCCACCATCTGCCATGACTCTAAGCGGGCAACTGGAATAGAGCTCCACAATGGTGAGATAGTTCTGGCTGACGAGGTTGTAGCAAATGCCGATGCCGAATTGGTCTATAACAAGTTGTTGGATAAAAACCTTAAAGTTGTGAACTCCGAGCGGCGCAAATTGCGCCAGGCGCCGAAATCACTTGCTGGGTTCTCGCTTCTACTTGGCCTTGATAACAGCAAAATCACTTCACCTGCTCCGATAATGCAACATCACAACGTCTACTTCCCAGCGAATTATGAGCAAGAATTTGATGAGATTTTTAAAGATCGAGTTCCAGTAAGTGATCCAACAATTTATATCTGTGCGCCAAGCGATTCAGCCATGACAAAGGGGCCGAATAAGGAAGCTTGGTTTGTACTAGTTAATGCACCTCGCCATGAACCAGGGGTTGGTTATGACTGGAGTGCGAACCCGGCGGAATATGCGCAGCGAATTATTCACAAATTGGATAGCTTGGGGTTGCACGTCTCCGAGCGTTTAGAGGTAATGGAGTTTCGCACTCCCCTAGATTTACAAAATTCGGTGGCCGCACCTGGCGGATCAATTTATGGCACTTCGAGTAACGGCTCGCGAGCTGCCTTTTTGCGAGCAAAGAATCGTTCACCGCTAAAAAATCTCTATTGCGTAGGAGGTTCTGCTCATCCAGGTGGCGGGCTGCCGTTAGTTGGATTGAGTGCAGAGATTGTGGCTAACGCAATTTCAGGCGACGAAAAGCACTAAGCGAAAGTTGCGCCAAAGCAATGGATTGCATAATCGCCCAGATCACTGCAATAGCGGTAACAATCTGAATTTTGAGGTCAAAACCAGCGAGGGCGATGCAGAGCAAGCTCGCACGTACTGGTCGCTCGCAGATAGTAACGACGCCGATCTCCTTCACGCCTAAACCACCAGCACGCGCCCGAATATATTCCTGAGTCATTGCCGCTGCCCAGGCAATAAATACAATTCGAAAATCAACGCCGAGTCGATAACAAGCAAGCGCCCAAAAGAGCTCACTTATGCGATCGGCGAAGGAATCGATGAGCGCGCCCCTGATAGAAGTGCGCTGGCCAATGATGGCTAGCGAACCATCGAGGCCATCTGCAAGCAGCGAAAGTGCTAAAACTGGTATCGCCCAATAACTCTTTGCCAAAGGCCAAAGTGCGACCGCTGCGATAACACCAAAACCGGTGAGAATATTTGGAGTTATGCGAAACTTATGAAGCGACTGCGAAATTCGATAGGAGATTTTTAACCAGCCTCTTACGACTCCTTCGATTTCCACATCTCCATGAAGCGAACTCCAGGTATGAAAGAAACTATCTCTGTCCACGTTTATCGAGTCCTAGATTTCGAGCAATCTCCATCGTGGCTTGAGAAGTATTCATGGTGAAAAATTGGAGGCCTGGCACGCCAGAGCGCAAAAGCTCTTGACACAACTCTGTCGCCATTTCGACGCCAATCGCGGCGATAGCCTGTGGGTCATCCTCATGACCAGCAAATTTAGCTTCGACAAAGCTGGGAACCGGTGTTCCATTTAACTCTCCCATGCGCTTTAGTTGCTTGAGATTTGTTATCGGAAGTATTCCGGCAATAACCGGAAGCGAGGAGCCACGCTCTCGCAATCGATGTACTAACTGCTCCCACTTACTCACTTCAAAGAAAAATTGAGTTGTGGCAAAAGTTGCACCGGCTTGCTCTTTGGCAATCAGGACATCAATATCCTTTTCAAAATTTCCGGCGCTAGCTGGGTGGCCATCGGGAAATGCGGCAACGCCAACGGTGAACGTTCCGCGAGCAGCGGCCAGCTCAACCAATTGCGTGGCGTGATCGAATCCGCCCGGAGTTGTCTGCCACGGCGCAGATGGGCCACCAGTTGGATCGCCACGTAAGGCGAGAATGCTTTTTATGCCACTTGCCGAATACTGGTCGAGAATTTGACTGAGTTCATCTTTGGTTGAACCCACGCAGGTTAAATGAGCCACCGTAGAAATTCCGGTGCGATCTGTAAGTTCTTGGGTAATGCGAACTGTGCGATCCCGAGTACTGCCACCTGCGCCATAGGTCACAGAGATGAAATCAGGCGCCATCTCCTTTAGGTGTTCTACCGCACTCCAAAGCCGCTCCTCGCCCGCTGCATCCTTGGGAGGGAAGAACTCTACGGAGAAGGTTGTCGAACTCATAGACCCCGCAGGTTACCCTTGCTCCATGACTTTTGCCGAGAACTTCAGCCTAATTGAGCAGAGAGATTTGCTGAATTCTGCCTTGGCTGAATTTTCCACTCAAGAATGCAACTATTTAAGAAGTATTGGCTCCGAACTTGAATCGGTCGCAGCTGCTATGCACAGTTTCATTTGCGATTCTGGCAAGCGCCTTCGTCCTATCTTTGCCTATATCGGGTATCTCGGAACCTCAGCTGCTCCAAGTGCTAGTGCGATAAAGGCAGCTGCCAGTTTAGAACTAATTCACGTCTGCGCTCTTATGCATGATGATGTGATGGATGGTTCAGATTCACGTCGTGGCGCGCCTTCAATACATCGCGCCTTTGAAGCACTTCATAAGAAAAATAATTCAAAGGGTTCGGCCGAGCAATTTGGAATAAATTCGGCGATCTTGCTCGGAGACCTAGCTCTAGTCTGGTCGGCCAAGATGCTCCACCAAGCAGGATTAGAAGGGCAGGCGCTACTTCGCGCTTTGGCTATGTATGACGAGATGCGAGTCGAGCTCATGGCTGGCCAATATTTAGATGTGTATGAATCCACTCTCCAAACTCAGAGCGTTGAACGCTCACTCAAAATTGCTCGCTACAAATCAGGTAAGTACACGATTGAAAGACCGCTTCACTTCGGAGCTGCGATTGGAAGTGCAAATCCAGAGGCGCTGATGAAAATTTACTCCGCCTACGGATTGCCGCTCGGTGAAGCATTTCAACTTCGAGATGATGTTCTCGGTGTCTTTGGAAATCCATCTGAGACCGGTAAGCCCGCCGGTGATGATTTGCGAGAGGGCAAGCGAACTGTTCTTTTGGCGACCACACTCGATCGAGTCGCACCGGCGCAGCGAGCAATTATCGAGGAGCACATCGGTAACCCCGCGATTTCTAGTGATGCCGTGGAAGAGATTCGCTCTATCATCGTAAATACCGATGCCCTGGCAGAAGTTGAAGACCTCATCACCTCACTAACCGATTCAGCGCTGGCTGCAATCGACACAGATCTCATAGCGCAACCTGCGCGCAAGGCTTTGTATGACTTAGCCACAATCGTCACAAAAAGGAATACATGAAAAAGGTAACGGGTCCAACAGATCACGTAGTAATTGTTGGCGCGGGCTTGGGTGGCTTAAGCGCAGCGCTGCGATTGGCTGGCGCTGGTCGCAAAGTGACTGTGATTGAACGAGAGAGCGTTCCTGGTGGTCGAAACGGCCTACTTAATAAAGAGGGTTATGCCTTTGATACTGGGCCTACAGTTTTAACGATGCCAGATCTCATCTCTGATGCCTTAGCGTGCGTTGGCGAAGAACTAAAGGATTGGCTTGATTTGATGCCAGTCAAACCTTTATATCGAACCTTCTTCCATGATGGCTCTACCCTCGATGTTCATGCTGATACCGCAAGAATGCAAGAGGAAATTCGAAATGTGATTGGCGCTGACGAGGCTGCTGGTTATGGCAAGTATGTGGACTTTGTTACCAAGCTCTATAAATATGAGATGAATGATTTCATCGATCGAAATATCGATTCGCCGCTCAACTTGCTCACGCCAAATCTTGCCCGATTGGTCGCACTTGGCGGCTTTAGACGTTTGGCGCCAAAGGTAAGTGAATTTCTCAAAGATCCCCGCACTCAAAAGGTCTACTCCTTCCAA
Organism: uncultured Actinomycetes bacterium; assembly: GCA_903898855.1. Next base: position 19,688 of record CAIUHB010000041.1, read on the forward strand.
GCTATGTACGCCGGAGTGAGCCCACAACAAGCGCTAGCAATATATGCCGTGATTGCCTACATGGATTCAGTCAATGGCGTCTTCTTCCCTAAGGGTGGAATGCATGCTGTTCCGCGCGCACTTGCCGGTGCCGCCGCTAAACATGGTGTGGAATTTAAATACAACTCAACTGTTACCGGTGTTGAACATTCCGGTGGTCGCGCCCGCGCCGTAGTCACGAGCACGGGTGAGCGAATTGAGTGCGACGCCCTTATTCTCAATCCAGATCTTCCGGTGGCTTGGCGCGAACTACTTGGCACGACGCCTCGAAAAGTGGCCAAACTTAACTACTCGCCATCATGCGTCACTTTGTTGATCGGCTCGAATAAGAGTTATGACCGCTTAGCCCATCACAACATTCACTTCGGAGAGTCATGGGATGGCGTCTTTGACGAGCTCATAGAAAAGAAGACTTTCATGAGTGACCCGAGCCTGCTCGTAACTGTTCCTACCTTTGACGACAAAGATCTAGCGCCGGCAGGGAAAAATAGTTATTACGTCCTATTCCCCACCCCTAACCTCACTGCAAATATCGATTGGAAGCGCGATGGCGCGAAGTATCGCGACCAAATGATTGCAACCATGGAACAACGTGGCTACACAGGATTTGGTGACTCCATCGAAGTAGAACACATGACAACTCCATTAGATTGGCAGGCACAAGGTATGGAAGCTGGCGCGCCATTTGCCTCCGCTCATACCTTCTTCCAGACCGGGCCATTTCGCCCACGCAATATGGCAAAAGGATTTGAAAATGTGGTCTTTACTGGATCTGGAACTCAGCCAGGAGTTGGAGTTCCTATGGTTTTGATCTCCGGCCGCCTTGCAGCAGAGCGAATCGTTGGTACTACTCGCTAATTAATACCTGGAGCCCAATTTCTGGGTAGGCGCTTGTGAGGTTGGCGGCTCCACCTAGTCCTGCTATCTCTATCAAGACCGCGAGGCAATCAACGACGCCGCCACAACGCTCTACGAGTTTGATGGCTGCGGTCAATGTGCCGCCAGTTGCCAAAACATCATCGACTATCAGCACTCGTTGACCTGGCTTTATCGAATCTGTGTGAATTTGTAAGGTGCTCTCGCCATATTCAAGAGCATAACTCTCGGAGTAGCTCGAGTATGGAAGTTTGCCGCTCTTTCGAATCGGCACAAATCCCTTGTGAGCAAGTTGGGCAATAGCTGCGCCAAATATGAAGCCTCGCGCTTCGACGCCTGCTACTACATCGTATGAATTGCTGATTTCACTAAGGCCACGAACCGCGGCGCTCATAGCAACTGGGTCTTGAAGCAGTGGAGTTATATCTTTAAAGAGTATGCCCGGAGATGGAAAATCAGGAATATCGCGAATAACCTGCTTGAGCTCAGCAATCTCCATCAATCCCCCTAATAATAAATCTGGCTCCGAAGGATAACCCCCGGAGCCAGATTGAACTACCTAATCTATTACTTTGCAATCCAAACGCTGATTGGAGATTGCAAGAAGTAGATAACGAAGAGTCCAGATACGAAGTAGAGAAGTCCGTGAACTTCCTTACCGCGACCTTGAACTAGTCGGATGATTACGTGTGAGATGAATCCAGCTCCGATACCTACCGAGATGCTGTAGGTAAATGGCATAAGGATGATGGTCAAGAATGCTGGAATTCCGATTCCAAGATCATGCCATTCAACTTCCTTAATCTGAGACATCATCAAGAATCCAACGATGACTAGTGCTGGTGTTGCCGCCTCGTAAGGAATAACTGCAACGAGCGGTGCCAAGAAGGTGGTGAGAAGGAAGAGCGCACCAGTCACAACTGAGGCAAGTCCTGTACGTGCACCTTCGCCCACACCTGAAGCAGATTCAATGTAGCTGGTGTTAGAAGAGATACTTCCAACGCCACCTGCAGCTGCAGCTAGTGAGTCAACGATCAGAATGCGATTGTTGTTCGGGATATTTCCTTGACCATCAATCAAGCCGCCTTCGGTTGCGATTGCGGTAACTGTACCGACGGTATCGAAGAAGTCAGAGAGCAAGAGTGTGAAGACAAGAAGCACTGCCGAGATAATGGTGATGCCGGCAACGTGGAATCCACCAAAAATGCTGAAGTGACCGAATAGACCGAAGTCAGGCTTGGCTACAACATTGTGTGGAAGTGTTGGGACGTTCAATCCCCAACCCTTTGGATTTACTTTGCCAGTCGCGCCATCGAAGTTAGGGCCGATTTTGAATGCCTTTTCAACGACGATTGCAACGATGGTCGAAGCGATGATGCTGATAAGAATTGCGCCCTTAACCTTCTTAACCAAGAGCACGATCATCAAGAGCAGACCGAATCCGAAGACAACGATTGGCCAACCAACGAGATTTCCATTGTCACCAAGTTGTACAGGAACTGGGCCAGCGCCAGTGCGGCGAACGAAACCGGAATCGACTAGACCGATCAAGGTAATGAAAAGTCCAATACCTACTGAGATCGCAATCTTAAGTTGTTGTGGGACGGCACGGAATACCGCAGTACGGAATCCGGTGAGAACCAAAACAGTGATGATGATGCCCTCTAGAACAATAAGGCCCATTGCATCGGCCCATGTCATACGAGAAGCGATACCTACGGCTACGAAGGTGTTGAGACCAAGACCGGTTGCGAGCGCCAACGGGAAGTTAGCAACTGCGCCCATAAGAATGGTCAGAATTCCAGCCATAAGCGCTGTCATAGCTGCAACCATTGCCAAGTTTGGATGTGAACCATCGCCACCGAGGTACTTTCCGGTGCTGTCTTTGGCTAGACCGATGATGAGCGGATTGAGCGCAACGATGTATGCCATGGTGAAGAAGGTGACGAAGCCACCACGAATTTCACGGCCTACTGTTGATCCGCGTTCTTTGATTTTGAAGAACGAATCGAGCATGAGGGACCTTCCTGATTTTGTTATCGGGGGTGTTTGCGACCCCGTGTGAATTGTCGGCTCACAAGACCGTGGGAATAGAGGGAAAGTACTGGCTGCCGAGGGTTACCTGAGAGTTCGCCACGCAAGGGCCACTTCGAAAGTAGAGTTCACCCCATGGACGAGCTCACGCGCGCAGGAATCACTGAGCCTGCCCTGCGCAGCTCCTATGCCGAGTGCAAACGCCTCAACTCCCTTCACGGCAAGACCTATTACCTGGCCACCCTGCTCCTGCCGCCAGCCAAGCGGCCGCACGTGCACGCCCTCTATGGCTTTGCCCGATATGCCGATGAGATTGTCGATGACCTAGCCTCAACTTTGAGTGAGAGCGAGAAAGCGACCGAGCTCGGGCTTTGGAGCGCTGAGCGCCTAAACGATTTACGACAAGGGCGAAGCAGCGACGATATCGGTAGGGCGCTCGTAGATACCGTCCAACGATTTAATATTCCGATTGATTACTTCACCGCCTTTCTCCACTCCATGAAAATGGACTTAACAATCTCGAGCTATCAGAGCTATCAAGATCTCATGGAATATGTCTACGGTTCGGCGAGTGTCATCGGACTTCAGATGGTGCCCATTTTAGGACTAGCGAAAAACGGTTCACTCGATCGAGCAAATGAATGCGCCGAGAAGTTGGGCACCGCCTTCCAACTCGCCAACTTCATTCGCGATGTGGGCGAAGATTTAGAGCGCGGTCGGGTCTACCTCCCCATGGATGAGCTGAGCTCTCATGGCGTGACGGTAGAGATGCTTAAAGCACGTGTACTTACCCCGCAGATTCGCAGCGCTTTGCAGGATCAAATTGAGCGCGTTCGACAGCTGCAACGTGAGGCTACGCCCGGAATCGCTGAGTTGGCACCAGATGCGAGAGCCTGCATCGAAGCGGCAAGTGAGCTCTACTGCGGAATCGTGGATGAGGTTGAGAAGATTGATTATCAAATCTTTACCCATCGAGCTAAAACCTCAACTCTGCGAAGAATCGGCGTCGCCGTGCCTGCCTTTATTCGCGCGCGAGCGGCACGATAAAACTTTCCTTGCTACAGTATCCATCAACGGGAGCCGCTGTATTGGCTGAGAGGGTCCGAAATTCGGATCGACCGTCGAACCAGTTCGGTAATGCGAATTGGAAAGGGGTACCTCATGCATTTTCATCTCATGGCAGTCTTCTTCACCGCTTGGGATTATCCACTCACCTACCTTGAGTTCTTTGCCTTCATCACCTCTGTTGTTGGTGTAGGACTCGGCGTCCTTGGTCCTCGCTCGACCTGGCCATGGTGGAATATCAGCTCATTGCTTTATGCCATTCTCTTCTGGCAAGAGAAGTACTACGCCAGCGCTTGGTTGCAATTAATTTTTATCGCTGGCGGATTTTGGGGTTGGTTTGGTTGGGGCAAGAAAGGGGCCACCCCCGCTCGGCTTTCAGCTCGCGAGAAAACGTATTGGTCGGTCGGCGGCCTAATTGCTTGGGGCGCGCTCTACCCACTACTGAAGAAAGTCGGAGCTGCAGCATCGCTCACTGATGCTTTTGGTTTCGTAGGAAGCTGTATCGCACAGGTGTTGATGGTCGTCGAGAAATACGAGAGCTGGCCGCTTTGGTTTGTAGTCGATGGCGTCTATACCTATCAGTTCTGGCATGGAAAGTCTTACCTCACCGCAATTCTCTATTTCATCTTTGTGCTCATCGCAGTTGCCGGCTGGAAGCGATGGCTAAAGGAGTCCCGTGCAGCATCAGTTATCGCCCATACTTCAGAACATTAATCTGGCGGCGCCGAAATGTGGCGCTACTAAATTAATCACTATTGATGGGCCAGCCGGCTCTGGTAAAACCACCTTGGCGGCGCAAATTGCGCGGTCACTAGAAATAACCCCAACCGTTATACATATGGATGATCTCTATAACGGCTGGGATCGTGCACTTACCGGAGATCTAACTTCGCTGCTCAAACATCAACTCATCCCCGCACTCACATCTGGTCGGGAATTTTCCTTGCCACAATTTGATTGGCTCATCAATAAATATGATGAACCTAAGAATTACTCACCATCGCCAATTACGATTTTAGAAGGCGTAGGTGCTGGACAACGCATTATGCGTCCGTACACCTCGTTCTCGATATGGATTGAGGTGCCAGTCGAATTAGGAATTGAGCGAGTATTGGAACGAGATGGCTTTGACATCGAAGCGCAGATAAAAGGCTTTAAGAAGGCCGAACTTCGTCACTTTACGGAAGAGCAGACCAAGGCGGCGGCAGATCACCAGCTCTATGGCGCGCCATAGCGGGTAGCGCACCTCCCTATTCCATAAGATTTCATCGTGTCTGACCTCACCGGCGAAATTATCGATGGCCGCTACCAGTTGCAGAAACTGGTTGCCTCCGGTGGCATGGCCAGCATTTACTCTGCGCTCGATTTACGCCTAGATCGACTTGTTGCGGTCAAAATTATGCACCCGCACTTAGCGGGCGATGAAGAATATGTCACGCGCTTTATCCGAGAGGCGAAAGCTGCCGCTTCGCTCTCCCACCCCAATGTGGTTGCGATACAAGACCAAGGTTGGAATGAGGGCGGCGTAAAAGCGGTTTTTCTAGTGATGGAATTGGTTGATGGCTTTACCCTGCGAGAGCTAATTCATGAACGGGGCTCGCTTGGAGTAAAAGAGGCGCTGCGCTATATCGCCCCGGTAATTAGCGCACTTGTAGCTGCCCACAAGTTGGGCATTGTTCACCGAGATATTAAGCCAGAAAATATTTTGATTGCCAAAGACGGACGTGTGAAAGTAGCCGACTTTGGGTTGGCCAGAGGCGGTCAAACCTCGGCAACAATGACTATTGAATCCAGCGTGATATTGGGAAGCGTCTCGTATCTCTCCCCCGAACAAGTGCAACGCGGAGTCAGTGATTCCAGAAGCGATGTCTACGCGCTTGGAATTTTGCTCTTCGAAATGGTTACCGGTGCCCGCCCCTTCGAAGGTGATTCACCAATCCAAATCGCTTACAAGCATGTCAACGAGAGAGTGCCCGCTCCCTCAACACTTAAGGCTGGCCTACCGGCACTGTTCGATCAGATTGTTGTAAAAGCGACCGACCCCAATCCAGATAAGCGATATCCAAGTGCCACCGAACTGGAAAACGATATCCAACGACTCCAAAAAGAGTTGGATCCCACGAATAGGCAGCTCAGCTTGGAGCTGGACGTTCCGCCCTTGGTTAAAGAGGAGAAGGCGCGAAATCGAGCCAAGAAAATTCGCGGTGCGGTCAGTTTTGGAGTTCCAGCTACAACACCTACTGTCACCGAAATTACTCAACCTCGGGAGAATACCGATATGACGCCAGCAAATAAGAGTTCGACCTCTGAACTACGGCGCAAACGCAAAATCTCCAAGCGGGTAAAGCGCAATAGATTCATTGCCAGCTTAGTTGTTCTATCTCTTCTCTATTTTGGATATCAATCACTCTTCGGCGGAGCCAAAGTTGCCATCCCTTCCTTGGTAGGGCTGACCGAAAGTCAAGCAACCTCCACTCTTGCTGGATTGGGGCTCAAGGCAGATGTTGTTGCAACTCAATTTAGTGAGGATACAAAGAAAGGTTTAATTATCTCCACCAATCCCGGTGGCGGTGGAAAGGTGCGCGTTCATGGAACTGTGCACCTTGTGCTTTCTGGCGGACCCGAACGCATCACGATTCCATCAGTTGCCGGCCTTTCGCCGGATGCAGCCTCTTCTGCAATCAAGAGTGCAGGATTACAAGTTGGAACTATCACTGAGGACTACAGCAATTTAATTACTAAAGGCGAAGTTATTGGCACCGTGCCCGACAGCTCAACTCCGGTCAAGAAAGGGAGCTTGATCAATATCGTCACCAGTCTTGGCCAAGCACTCGGCGGGACTTCCTACGTTGGACTATCTGCAGATCAAGCGCTCAATGAAATCACCGCCGCAGGATTTATCGTGAACACCGTCTATAGCTACAGCGATAGCGTTGCAATCGGAATGGTAATTTCCCAATCTGCTCCAACACCTCCAACTACAAATAAGAAATCAACAATTACCATCGTGGTCTCACAAGGCCCGGCCCACATCTTTATTCCACAAGTCACTGGAATGAGCGAGAGCAAGGCACGCGCCGCGCTCGAGAATTTGGGATTGGTTGTGAAACGTAAAGTTATTGGTACCCGCGCCCACAAGGTGGTTATATCTGTAACGCCACGAGCCAAGTCCAAGGTGAAGCCGGGTTCTTCCGTCACCATCACACTGGGTTAGGCTGAGAGCATGGCTCAAATTTCCAAACCTCGTCTCGGCGCTCACACACCCACCTCCGGGGGCATGGCAAAACGCTCCATTGCCTACGCCTTGGAAATTGGCGCGGAAGCAATTCAAGTATTTGCCTCCAATCCAAGGGGTTGGGCGATGCCTGAGGCAAACCCCGAAGCCGACAAAGCCTTTCGCGATAAGACTGAAGAGCTCGATATCGAGAGTTATGTTCATGCGCCATTTCTCATCAACTTAGGTTCTCCAACCGCAAGTACATATGAGAATTCCGTGGCATCAACTGCATATTCACTTAAACGTGGCCGTGAAATTGGTGCCAAGGGCGTTGTGATTCATACCGGCTCCGCCGTAGATGCAGACCACCTACCTAATGCTTGGAAGCAGATTAAAAAGGGTATGGCCCCAGTGCTAAATAAACTCAAAGATGAAGATCCATGGCTGCTACTGGAACCAACTGCCGGTCAGGGACAATCTTTAGTGAAGAAGTTAGATGACTTGGTTCATTATTTTGAAGCTCTAGAGTGGCATCCGAAAGTGGGAGTCTGTCTTGATACGTGTCACGTCTTTGCCGCTGGTCATGACATCGCCAAAAAGGGCGGCATGACCGAGACTCTTGACTTATTGGTATCGATTGTAGGAATTGAACGCATCCAATTAATTCACGCTAACGACTCCATGGATGTGTGTGGCGCTTTGAAGGATCGACATCAAAATCTTGGCGATGGCGAGATCGGATTGAAGCCTTTTGAGGAGTTGCTTGCGCACCCAGCAGTAAAGAACGCGCCGCTGATCTTGGAGACACCCGGCATGGAACCAGAGCATGGCAAGGAAGTAGCTTTGCTCAAGAAAATGCGAAGCAAAGTTAAGTGAAGTTCAATAACAAGGTTGAGAATAAGGCGCTCTTCGCCTCGATCTTGCTGGCAGTCTCTGCTATTTGGGGCGGCGCCTTTGTTGTAATGAAGAGCGCGCTCTTGCGCATCGATGTCAATTCATTTCTTGCCTGGCGATTTATCGCCGCCACCTTGCTTCTTATCGCCATCAAGCCATCAGTTCTCAAAAAAATCGATAAACGTTTCCTCGCAAAAGGAATTTTGGTGGGAACATTTCTGGCCGGTGGCTACATCCTTCAATCTTTCGGTCTCACACTCACCACAGTGGCAAAGACAGGATTTATCACCGGGCTTTACGTTGTCGTGACTCCAATAATTGGATTTTTCTTTCTCAAGAAGGCGGTCCACGGGGTGCAATGGCTCTCGGTATTGCTTGCAACCGCTGGACTCTTGTTGCTCTCCTTTAAAGGTTTTCATGTGGGACTCGGTGAATTCCTGGTCTTTCTCAGCGCCATTCTCTTTGCCGCGCATATCGTCGCACTTGGTGAGTGGAGCAGCGGCATGGATACCTACGCACTAACTGTCGTACAACTTGGCACCTGCGCAATTCTCACCACCTTGGCTAGCTTCAAAAGTGGATTTCATACTCCCCCTGATTCCGGAGTTTGGTGGGCCATTATTTACTGCGCCATCTTTGCTACTGCTATTGCCTTTATCTTTCAAACGTGGGCGCAATCCTTTATGGCCCCAACTACCGTAGCGGTAATTCTGACTATGGAAGTAGTCTTCGCGGCGCTCTTTGGCATCGCCTTTGCGCATGAGCCACTTACTCTTAAGACCGCTTTAGGCGGTGGCGCAGTAATGATTGCGATGTATTTGATTATTTGGGCTGAAGGGCGTGAGAAGATAAGCGCATGATCGATTTGCGCTCAGATACCGTCACCCAACC
>CAIUHB010000042.1 GCA_903898855.1 uncultured Actinomycetes bacterium
CGTGGGCTATGGCATCGGTGCGCTCGTGATTGAAGCGCTCACTGCGATTGCTGGACCACAGTCCACTATGGCTGTTGTGACTGAGCAGAGCTATGGACAGACTTTCCCTGAGGCATTCCAGATCGTTTATGGAATTTCTTGGGATAAAGCCGCCCCTATTCTGGCTCAAGTAGCGGCAACGGAATACGCGGCAGTTCCTTAATTCTTTGGGTCCGAACCTTCCCTTCTCAGCGCATTCCTGCCAAACTTTTGCAATGCGCAAATACCTTCCGCTTCTTGCTCTTCTCTCGCTTTTTGCCAGCTTCACTGCACCTGCTCATGCTGCGGTAACGACTAAGCCAAAAGTTGGGAGTACCTGTACTAAAGCGGGCGTTAGCGCTTCATCGACTGCAAATCTCAAATTGATATGTACTAAATCCGGAAAGAAATTGGTCTGGAGTCAGGCATCAACTCCAGCCGCAGCACCAGCATCTTCAACTGCGACTCCAACCACCGCCACAGCAACTTCAGGAACAATGGCGAGTCCTGCTGCTCCAGCCCCTGCACCCGCAAAAGTCGCCTTCGTTGCAAAAATTCCTATCGCTCTTCCTATTTCGCAAACTGGTTCAATTACATTTGCAAATGCTGCTGACAATGTCTCTCAAATTCCGCAGACTGCTTGGCAGAAAGTACAAGATGCAATTGCTGCAGGAAGCGATTCTTCAATTCCCATCAATATTTATATTGGGCCAACGACAAAAACAACAGAACAACCAATCATTGCCGCTATCAAGCGAGAATTGAAATTATTTAGCGGCTTCTCGCTCCCACCTACCTACTCAGGAGTTGTCTTTGGACCTTCTGATGAAAAGTGGGCTGAGACGAAGGCGATCGACGTGTTGCGCACACTGGGTTATGTCTCGAATTCGTTCCACGATCAAAGCGTTCTCAATAACTTGCGCGGTGCGTGCAATATTGAAAATGGTGTTGCCACGGAATGTTATGGTGGAAACGCGGTCACTGTATTCACGAAGCAGGATGGCACACCCATCACCGACGGCTTCACCATTTATGGCGTCCAAGCAGCAAATGGTTATGACGCATGGACACCAGAACATCAATTTGATGGCCCAATGACCCAGGTGAATCACGAACTGACCCACAATGTTCAATTCGCCCAATTTATTGGCGTGCCATTTAAATCCTCGCAAGTTGATCGAAGCCAACAAGCGCATCAAGCATCACCATGCTGGTTCTCAGAAGGACAGGCCAATGCAATTGGAATCCCGGTATTCCAAACCACCTTGGATTCATACCTCAGAGTTCGCGATGGAAGCACGACGCGAGCAATAAATCCAGGAACAACAGTTTCGTTGAAGGATTTCACAGCCGCTGGACTCACAAGTTTCCTTGCCAACCAAGACCCAAATACTTGTTATAACCCTTCAACTAATCAGGATTATCAGTTGGGATATTCGGTGGGCTATGCCGCAACCGAAGCACTTGTTGCCATTGGTGGACCACAAGCCACGATGGCACTTCTCGCTAAAGGTGCCGAAGGGTTGTCTTGGGACCAAGCTTTCCAAGCCGTTTATGGAATCCCATGGAGCCAGGGCGCCGATGTCCTCGGCAAAGTGCTTGCGGCTGAATATGCCGCAAAACCGTTGCAGCGCTAGCCCAAAACCCGGTCTGTTGCTCAGCCATGAATCACATCATGTCTCAGAGATGAGACTCCTTCGCAGTTAGTCTAAATTTAACAATCGGGATCTTCCGCTGCATATTTTCATCTGCCACACTTTTGCGATGAGAAAGCAAGTGACAATTTCCGTAGCCGTAGCACTGATCTTTGGCGCCTTTTCGGCTTTGCCCCCATCAGCTGCGACCACAACTCCAAAAATAGGTAGCGCCTGCACCAAGGTCGGTTCTGTATTTAATGCCGCCACAGTGCATTTGATCTGCAATCAAGAGGGTAAGAAGAAAGTATGGCGTGCGGCACCTGCGTCATCGGCGCCAAAGTCAGGTGTGACCAAGACACCATCGAGCAATACTTCTTCCACTACTTCAATGACCGATAACGCTTCGGCTCCCGCACCTGCGGCTCCCGCAGCTCCAAAATTCTTTCAGCCTCATCCCGTTACTGGTAATTACGGAATTACGTGGGCAAATATCACTTCCAAAGTAAAGGATATTTCTGCAGCCGCATGGACCGATGCGCAAAATACCCTTCAGCGAAATCAATCGCTTCCCGATGTGTATAAGAATTTCTATTCGTATATCAGCCCAGGCGCGTTGCAATTAGATCCCCAAATTGGTGATGCCATGGCACTGCAGAAGAAGGTACTTGCCTTATATGCAAATCTTCCTCGGGCCAATAACGTCTACTTTGTTGCCACCACTCAAGAGGAACAAAAAGCAACCCAAGATAAAATTGGCGCAGATTACCCTGACGCGCTTACTCCGCTGACTCGAAGCCTCAACAGTATTTATGGAATCGATAATTCAACAACAGGCGTTCCCACCAATTCGGTTTTTGTGCATTCAACCTGCCAGGGCGCTGATGGTCTCCGTAATTCTTTTAGCCAACCCAATCGAAATACCCCTTCAATTGGCGCCGCACTCATCACCATAAGCGTCTGCCCAGTTCAAGCAAATCAAAAGCTAGAAGCAGTTCATGGCGCCGCTCATGAGTACGAACACACCATCCAGGTTGCTCTCCACCCTGGTGGAAATATTCATGATTATCAACCGTGCTGGATGACCGAGGGTGAACCCGAGTGGACCCAAGTGGCGGTCTCCAATGACTTTAACTCCTACCTTTCGATGCAACACCTGCATCCTTACTATTTAACGCAATCGGGATTGAATTATCACGAGAGTACGCAGCAAGTCTGGAGCGCTCAAGATGTCTCCACTTATCTACTAGGCGCAGTGAACCCCAACACCTGCGGCAACACAGAGCAATATGCACTCGCATACTCTCTAGGTGCGGCAGCCGCCGAAGCTTTGGTGGCTATCGGAGGTAGCGAATCTCTCCTCGCCGTTGATATCCGACTAAGCGCTGGGCAGGACTTGAACGCTGCCTTCAACGATGTTTATGGCATCACTTGGGATGCCGCAGTCCCCATTTTGTCTCAGGTAGTGGCTGAAAAGATCACCCATGCGATGTCCGCCGATGCGCTGACCTATCAAACGAGACCGTAGCTAGTCAGGCTCTACTGATTGAGTAGTTTACTGAGTAGTTGTAAGTACGGCACCTTCCAAAAGCCCGTGCCTTCTAGTGTAGATTCGCCCCTATAAACAAGAGATATCAAGGAGCGAAAAATTCGTAGATCAATCGCAGTGCTAAACATTTTGGCTTTAGTTCTTTTGTCGCTTTTTGTCTTGGGAACCGCGCAAGCAGCAAGCCCACAGGTACTTGCTTCAACCTGTACTAACCCGATCACCACTTCAGAAATAGCACTCAAAGGCGTTAAGGATAATTGTGCGCAAGGTGATCTCCCAGCAATTTGGCACCTCATCCAGCCAGATAGCCCACACCGTACTGGCGATGGATTTAAAACACTCCGCATTTGCACATCAAAGAGTTTGTTCAACTATCAATTTATTCGCAGCAAATGTCCCTTTTACCAGGTGACATCTGATTACTACCGAACTGTCTCCGCTCCGGTCACGCCAGCTGTCCAGC
>CAIUHB010000043.1 GCA_903898855.1 uncultured Actinomycetes bacterium
GTCGATGATTTGAAATGGGATGGTGTTGATTCGACCTCGCTCAATGAGTTGCTCGATAAGTTAGAGATTAAAGCTTTAAAGGAGCGAGTAAAGAGCATCGGTGGCGCGCAAGCTACGCCAGGTGAGAAGAAGGTCATTGCTACGAGTTCACTGGTTGGCGTTGAAGTAACCCCAGCTGAGCTAGATAAGAAAATCGCCGCAGCGAACGCACCCATTGCACTTTATTGCCAATGGGAGGGGGATGAAATATCGGCTTATTCAGTAGCACTCTCGGAGAATGAACTTTACGTCGTAAACAATTCCACTTTTGGTAAGTGGTTTAGCGATCCAAAAGTTTCGAAATATGTTCACGCCGGCAAAGAGATTGCGCGCGCATTTCCGTTGGCTGGAATTGTTTTTGATACCGAATTAGCTGCCTATCTGATCAATCCTGGCGGCCGCAACCTTGAGCTTGATGATTTAACCGAGCGCTTCCTCGGCCTGGTGAATGCAGAAAAAGAGGAGACTCTCTTCGATACGTTCGATGGCCTTGGTGCGCAATCAATTTATAGTCTTGTGCCAGTTCTCTCAAAAGAGTTAGAAGAGCGCGGCATGGCTGGGTTAATGAACGAGCTCGAGATTCCAGTTTTAGTGGACCTGGCTCACATGGAGAAGATTGGAGTCGGCGTTGATTTGGCCAAACTTCACGAGCTTTCAAACTTCTTCAAATCTGAGGTAGAGAAAGAGAGCGCTGGCGCCTACAAAGAGGCCGGTCATGAGTTCAACGTGGGTTCGCCGAAGCAGCTGCAGGTTGTCTTATTTGAAGAGTTAGGTCTACCTAAGACGAAAAAGATCAAAACCGGATTTACGACCGATGCTGAAAGTTTGGATTGGCTATTAGCCAAGACCGGGCATCCATTGCTTGCGCACTTGCTCCGTATCCGCGAGACCAGCAAATTGATGACCACAGTGGACGGACTTATCGCCGCGACTGCTAAAGATGGTCGCATTCATACTGTCTTTCAACAGACCGTTGCAGCCACCGGGCGATTATCCTCGACCAACCCCAACTTGCAGAACATTCCAGTTCGAACCGAAGAGGGCCGTCGAATTCGCGATTGCTTTGTTTCGCAGAAACCTTTTGTGGCACTTTTAACGGCAGATTACAGCCAAATTGAGATGCGCATCATGGCCCATCTCTCGAAAGATGAGCGGTTGATAGCAGCCTTTAAATCAGGTGAAGATCTGCATTCAACTGTTGCCTCACTTGTGTTTGGGGTTAAGCCTAAGGACGTTGATCCAGAGATGCGACGCCAGATTAAGGCGATGTCCTACGGATTGGCATATGGCCTATCTTCTTATGGCCTTGCTCAACAACTAGATTTATCGCCCGGTGATGCAGCTGCCTTAATGGAAAAGTATTACGAGCGCTTTGGTGGTATCAGGGATTACCTCAAGAGCGTGGTGAAAGAGGCAACGGCCAAGGGGTATACCGAAACCATTCTCGGTCGCAGGCGTTATCTTCCAGATCTCACGAGTGATGTTCGGGCCAGGCGCGAAGTTGCCGAACGTATGGCGCTCAATGCACCGATTCAAGGCTCGGCCGCCGACATCATTAAAGTTGCAATGATAAATGTGATTGCCCGAATTAATCGCGAGGGACTTAATTCCAGACTCTTGCTACAGGTGCACGATGAGTTAATTTGCGAAGTAGCTGCAGGTGAGGAGGAAGTTCTCTCCAATCTGGTAAGAGAAGAGATGGGTAGCGCATTTAATCTTTCAGTTCCACTAGATGTAAATATCGGAATTGGCGCCAGCTGGGATTTAGCTGCGCACTAGTCGGTATTCGAAATTACATCCCCGAGGGCTTCGGTATCCTCTTCGCTGGTTGGTGGCCGATCGGCCGCACTCAATCGCTTTCGGCCGAGATTAATTATGGTTAATCCAGCTCCAATACTTGCTGAGGTGGCCAGGAAACAGAAGCGCGGAGAGAAATGTTGCGAAATAAATCCGCCGGCCGCAGCTCCTATTGAGGCCATCGTGCCCTCAATCGTCCATAGCCAACCCAGCGCTCCAGATTGTGAACCTTTTGGTCTCACAGATTCAATAACTTCCCAATAGAAAACTTGAATTGCCCCACCCATTAAACCAATGCAACCTGTGATAGCAAACATTGGTAGTCCAGGTGAGAAGAAAGCGAATGGAATGCTCGCCAAAAACCAAGCTAGATAAATTCTTCTGAGTGCTTTGAGGGAAGAGGTTTGTTTTGAGATTAGTCCGGCAAGAAAGCCGCCGATCACGATAGCGCCGGACATGATGGCTAATATTTTTCCTGCCAGATGAGGTTGATGGCGCAAGGTAGCAAAGGCCGGAACTCCGATATCAAATGCGCCCATACCTAGTCCTATGAACGCCCCTTCCAGCGCCAATATTTGTAGCGCCGGAACGCGCCAAATCGCAGAGGCTTCTTTATCTTTCTTTTCTGGCGTAAAGGTTCGCGTGACTTTAAGCGACATAAGTGCAAAGCCGCCGAGGTACATCAGTCCAGCGCAGAGTTGTAAAGCCCATTGCGGATGACTTGAGAGGGCAAGCATGGTCACGAGGAGCGGACCGAAGATTCCCACAGTGTTCATGATTGCGGTATCGATCGCTAGTGCACTTCGCAGTAAATCTGTTGAGACGGTGCTCTTCCATAAGGGCCGCACGGAGAGATTGATAGGGGGAGCGGTGAAACCGAGAATGAATGCAAGCGCAATGAGAAAGGTACGAGTATGTCCGGTATTGAAAAACAGAATCAAAGTGGCATAACTGGGTACGAGAAAGCGAAGCGGCCATTTCATTCCCAAACGATCAATAATCGCTCCGCGCGGACCAGCTGTAATAGCTCCCGCAGCGCCATTTAAACCGACGGCGATTCCGGCAGCGACGATGGAGTGAGTTGATTGCTGCACCTTGAAATAGATACCCAGCGAGATCATTCCGTAGGCCAACCGGGCTGGAAAGGCGCTAATCATGAGGTTTCTGGCCTTAGCCATCCTCAAAATCTCCCAATAGCGCTTCACGACGCTCACTATATCTCGAGCTCTTCTGACGGTTTTGACCCAGCGTGCGGCGGTAAGTAGCCTTAGCCCCGTCCAATTCCTACTACTTTCTATCCCTACGGAGAACCTTGACCCCCTCACAAATTGCTGTAAACGACATCGGCTCAGCCGAAGATTTTCTCGCCGCTATTGAAGGCACAATTAAGAATTTTAATGATGGCGATCTCGTCATCGGAACTGTTGTTCAAGTTGATCGCGAAGAAGTACTCCTCGATATTGGTTACAAGACTGAAGGCGTAATTCCATCTCGCGAGCTCTCTATTCGCCACGATGTAGATCCAGCAGATCTCGTATCTGTGGGCGACAAGATCGAAGCGCTTGTACTTCAGAAGGAAGATAAAGAAGGCCGCACCATCCTCTCCAAGAAGCGTGCTCAGTACGAGCGTGCTTGGGGCGAGATCGAAGGCAAGAAAGAGCGCGATGAAGTTGTCGTTGGAACAGTTATTGAAGTGGTTAAGGGTGGTTTGATCGTCGATATCGGTCTACGTGGCTTCCTCCCAGCATCACTCGTTGAAATGCGCCGCGTTCGCGATCTGACTCCATACATTGGCAAGCAGGTAGAAGCACGCATTATCGAACTCGATAAGAATCGCAACAACGTTGTTCTCTCTCGTCGTGCATACCTCGAGCAGACTCAATCTGAATCACGCACCACTTTCTTGAACCAGCTTCAAAAGGGTCAAGTTCGTACCGGTGTGGTTTCATCAATCGTTAACTTCGGTGCATTCGTTGACCTTGGTGGCGTTGATGGTTTAGTTCACGTCTCTGAGCTTTCTTGGAAGCACATCGATCACCCATCAGAGGTAGTCGAAGTCGGCGATGAAGTAACCGTAGAAGTTCTAGAAGTTGATTTCGAGCGCGAGCGCGTCTCACTCTCACTTAAGGCAACTCAAGAAGATCCATGGCAAGCATTTGCTCGCACACATGCGATCAACCAGGTTGTTCCAGGTGAAGTTACCAAGCTTGTTCCATTCGGCGCATTTATCCGCGTCTTTGAAGGAATTGAAGGGCTCGTTCACATCTCAGAGTTGGCAGAACGCCACGTTGAGATCCCAGAGCAAGTTGTTCAGGTTGGCGACGAACTATTCGTCAAGATTATCGATATTGATCTTGAGCGTCGTCGTATCTCACTCTCACTCAAGCAAGCTAATGAAGGTCATGAAGTCGAGATCGAAGCATTCGATCCAACTCAATACGGCATGGCTGCTCGTTACGATGCTGAAGGAAACTTCATCTACCCAGAAGGTTTCGATGCTGAGACCCAAGAGTGGCGTCCTGGCTTTGAAGCACAACGCGAAGAGTGGGAGCGTCAATACGCTGAAGCTCAAGCTCGCTTCTTGGCTCACCGCAAGCAGAAGGAAGAGGCAAAGGCAGCAGATGCTGCAGCTGTTCCTGCTGAAGGCGAAGGTGCTGCTGAGTAAGCAGCCTCATAGCGTTAAGGGCTTCGACCATAATCGGTCGGGGCCCTTTTCATTTTCAATTCGTCACATTCCGCCATTTCGCTAGAGTGAGCCAGTGCTCATCGTTGCTTTGACCGGCGGAATCGGTTCTGGAAAATCCTTAGCCGGAGAATTTTTCTCAGAACTCGGTGCAATCGTTGTCGACTCCGACCAGCTTTCTCGCGATGTCATAGAGCGCGGCACTCCCGGCTTTGATCAGGTAGTCGCCGCATTTGGTGATGGGGTTTTAACCTCCGGATTAATAGATCGCAAGAAACTTGGCGAAATAGTCTTCGCAGATCCAAGTAAGCGTTCTGAGCTAGAAGCCATCATCCACCCATTGGTGCGCGCGGCCTTTGATGAGGTGGTTAGTGCAGCTCACTCAGAGGATATTGTCATTAATCAGATACCACTTCTAGCTGAGACTGATGGTCGCTCTCGATTTGATTACGTCATCACGATTAAAGTTGATCCGGCGATTCGCCAAGCGCGATTGAAAAAACGCGGACTCTCCGAGAATGAAATTGTCCGGAGAATGGCGGCACAGGTCGATGACATAGCTCGTCGCGCAATCTCCGATTTTGAGCTCATTAACGATGGGGAGCCGGAGCTGCTGCTGCGCCAGATAGAAGAGCTCTGGGTCAGCACCCTGCTGCCGCTAGCTCGGAAGTCACAATGAGAGCAGTTACAGATATAGAACGGAAGGTAAATCCGTTCCAAGTTATAAGTGAATACACGCCCTCTGGAGATCAACCTGCAGCTATCGCGGAGATTACTCGCAGGCTTAATGCAGGGGAGAAGGATGTCGTACTTCTTGGTGCAACTGGAACCGGTAAGTCTGCAACAACTGCTTGGCTAATCGAACAAGTTCAAAGACCCACATTGGTCTTGGCACCTAACAAAACTTTGGCAGCCCAGCTGGCCAATGAATTCCGCGAACTCCTGCCCAATAACGCGGTCGAATATTTCGTCTCCTATTACGACTATTACCAACCCGAGGCGTACGTTCCGCAAACCGATACCTTCATCGAGAAGGATAGTTCGGTCAACGCCGAGGTCGAACGGTTACGGCACTCGGCCACAAATTCACTTCTCACTCGTCGCGATGTCATCGTTGTCGCCACCGTTTCGTGTATCTATGGTCTTGGCACTCCGCAAGAGTATGTCGATCGAATGATCAAGCTCAAAGTCGGTGACAGCATCGAGCGTAATCAGCTCTTGCGGAAATTTGTAGATATTCAATATCGCAGAAACGATATGGCGTTCGAACGTGGCACCTTTAGAGTTCGCGGCGATACCATTGAGATTATTCCCATGTATGAAGAGCTCGCACTACGAATTGAGATGTTCGGTGATGAGATTGAAAAGATCATGACTCTTCACCCTTTGACTGGCGAAATTATTCGTGATGAATCAGAGATGTATGTATTTCCAGCAA
>CAIUHB010000044.1 GCA_903898855.1 uncultured Actinomycetes bacterium
GGTTGTGGAGTCTGGAAAGCCTTCGGATGTATTAAGCAATCCGCAACAAGAGCGCACCAAGAGCTTTCTCTCTAAAGTCCTTTAATCGATGAGCACCCAAGGCCTGCTGGCTCTCGTCGGTTCTGGTGAATACCTGCCGGTCATGCAAGATTTCGAAGCGATGCTGCTTGAAGCGGGACCTTCGCGAAAGTATGTACAACTTGCTACCGCGGCTGGCCGCGAAAGTGAATCTCGCTTGCAACATTGGAAGGAATTAGGAAAAGCCCAAGCAGATCGACTTAGCGCCCAGCAAGTATTCCTTCCAGTCTTCAGCCGCGAAGATGCGATGCGCCAAGATTTAGCGGATCAAATTGATAGTGCCGGACTCATCTATCTCAGTGGCGGTGATCCTCATTACCTTGCTGAAACTTTGATTAATACTCCTGTTTATGAAGCCATCATTCGCAATTGGAAAGCCGGCTCATCACTTGCGGGATGCAGCGCAGGTGCAATGGCGATGGGGCCAGAGATTCCACATTTTCGAAAGCTCAAGGAGATCGGTTCGCCGGGTTTTGGTCTAGTTCCACATATCCGCACCATCCCCCACTACAACAAATTCTTTAAATGGATTCCAGATGCAGCTGTGCAAATATTTCTTAAAGCGCCAGCAGGAATTCAAATCGTGGGCATTGATGAAGATACCGCGATGGTCAGTCGCGATTTAAAGCATTGGACCGTCTTTGGCCACGCCAGCGTTCATCTCCTTAACTCAGATCAACCTAGTAAGCACGGCGCCGGTGCTGAAGTACTGCTCTAATCAAGAAAATTCCTACGCAAGGCCCACTGTAGACTTTCGAGGTGAAAGCCTCCCGGCATACCTCAAAGCCATTATTGGCGCTTTTGGCTGGGCTAATTCTCACTGCACTTATCGCACCACCGGCGCTAGCTGTTAACTACACGATTTCTTACAACGCAAACTCTTCCCAACATCAATTCGGAGTAGTCACCGGCACCGTTCCCAATAGCGGAACATACACCGCCGGAACAGTAATTACCGTAGCGAGCAACTCAGGAAGCCTCGCTCGCCAAGGCTTCTCATTTGCGGGATGGAATACCGTAGCCGATGGTTCGGGTACCACTTACTCCCCTGGACTAGATGTATTAACTGTTAATTCGACAATGACGTTGTATGCAAAATGGACAATTCCAGATGCCGCTCATTTGATTGGAAATAGCGGATCTCTAATTTCGATTTCTAACCCAAATTCAGTTGCCAATTCAACGGTTTGCACAACCGGCAATTATCGCGGAATTACCTCCGATGGCACTTACATCTACTATCGAACGTCTAACACTGGTTATATTTGCAAAGTTGATCTGACTGGAAAATTAATCTCGGTAAACGCAGTAACGTCACTACCCACCACGGATAACCTCTCATTGACCTATAGCAACGGCTGTATCTTTATCCGTTCCGATGGGGCAGCAAATGCAAATATCAATTGCATCGATATCTCTGATTGGTCGCTTACCGCATTGACCTTGTCTAAAAATTTATTAGCTGGCTCGGGTTGGCTCACCGGCAATTTAATTGACTTCCCAGATGGCCGGATTGGCGCTGTCGGCGCACCATCGGCGGTCGTTGGATCCTCCGGCACCAATTGCCCGATCGATATGTATTGCAAAGTGCTTCGCTTATTTAACGTTATTGGAAAGGGCAAGAATGTCAGCTTCACAGATTCCGAAGACATCACACTCGCTGATTCTGTTTCGGGATGGCCGAGCGATGAACATGGAATTGCTACAGATGGAACATATCTCTACGAAATTATGTTTGGCAGTGGCTATAAAGTCTGGGCGCTTCGCTCGGGAGCAGCCTCGCACATAGTCTTCAATGGCAGCGGAACAGGACTATGTACTTCCTCAACAGCGGTTTCTGGAAGCCTATGTCCAATCAATTCACCAATAAATGGCAGCGCCACAACGATTATGAGCAATGCAACTTTTCTTGGTCATAACCATCTCACCAATCAATACATCATGGGCGATTATGATGCCATGAAGTTTTATCTCTCGGGCTCAGCTGTGCCACCTGCTGGTCCTGGCTCGCTGCCAGCTGCCGCGGCCTTCAATTCATTTTCCTTGGCAGGCAGCGTCACTTCGGCAACGTATCGCCAGGCAATTGTCATTACTGCAAATATGAATGCGCCAGGCAAGGTGACCTTTAAATTAAGTGGCAAAGCAATTCCTGGTTGCAGGAATGTAGCCACGTCAGGCACATCGCCAAATATCACTGCCACTTGTTCGTGGAGACCAGCGCAGCATGGTTATGTCGCGTTAACTGCAACAGCAGTTCCGTTGAACTCTCAGATTGCCTCCGCTACGTCTGCGCCATTTATGGTCGCGGTAGCAACGAGAAGCGGAAAGCGTTAGAGGTTCTGTTCTACCTCAAGTAATACTGCCAAACGCTCTTGCTTTGTTGGCAACTTGAAATATGCATGACCGCGAGCCCAGTACCAAAGCATTGGCAAGAAACCGAGTGCAATCGTGCCAAAGCCAACGTACTTGGTGAGTGTGTCCAAAGTCGGAATAACTTTGAAGAACATAATTGTCATGAAGATGGCACCAATGAGTGGCCAAAGTCCCATGAAGATAAAGTTCTTGACGCTCTTAAAGATCATCTTGCGGAAGAGCACGATGACCGAGAATCCAGCGAGTGCGTAATAAATCGAAATTTGTACGCCAATAGCGGCAACGGCATCGGTCATAATCTTTCCGATTGAACCAATGAATTGTGAACCAACGAAGAGTCCGATTCCAACCACAGTGATAGTCAAAGTAGCTACAACTGGAGTCTGATACTTCTTATGAACAGTTCCAAACTTCTTTGCCAAAGTACCGTCGCGGCCCATCGCAAACATTGTGCGCGTTACTTGAATCAGCTGAGTTTCAAGTGTTGCAACAGTAGAAAGAAGGACTGCGACAACAATGAGCTTTCCACCTGTGCCTGGCCATACCTTTTGCCCCAAGATGCCCAAAACGTTTGAAGCGTTGGCGCTTACTTCCTTGTCGCTGAGGACCATGTTGGAACCAACGGTAAATACTTCAAAGAGTAGGAAGGTAATGATCATGCCAATGATCGCGCCTTGACCAGGAGTCTTGTGTGAACCCTTTGTCTCTTCGTTGAGGTTGGCAGTTACATCCCAACCCCAGTAATAAAAGGCTGCAACAAGTGCGCCAGCAAAGAATGCAGTGGTTCCCTTAAATGCGCTCGGTGCAAACCAATGCCAAGAGAATTTGTGAGCTTCGGAGCCGTGGAAGATTGCCAGAATTGCAAAGAGTGCAAGCAGTCCAACTTCGATGGTCGACATGATTACCTGAACCTTGGCGGTAATCGTTACACCAAATGCAACTGCGGCCACCATCATCAAGAAGAAGATAGTTCCAAAGAGAGTGACCCAGCCCTTGCTATTTGAGAGCTTGTCGGAGAACAAACCGAGGAAGGAAGAGCCAGCTGGCAACGTTGCGGCCACCATGAAGATCGAGGAACACATAAGTAGTGACCAACCCGCGATGTAACCGAGAGCTGGATGTAAGCCACGGCGCACCCACGCATATGTTGCACCTGAGTTTGATTCAGTTCTACCTAGATAATTAAATGCAAAGACAATTCCAAACATTGCAACACCGCAATAAAGAAGTGCGGCTGGGCCAGCTAATCCAACTGCGGCAATAAGCAGAGCAGTTGATGCGGCTATTGAATATGCAGGAGCAGAACCTGCGACGCCCATTACGGCAGACTCAAAGAGTCCTAAAACGTTTGCAGCTAATTTGTGTTCGTGATGTTGGTGCGAACTTGCCATATTTTGACCTCCAGGTAGGAGAGGGCATCCGAAGAAGCGTGAGCAGATACAGGGAGAACCGTACCAACCAGAAAAACCGAATTGGCACACTTTCTCGCATGAGTTTGCCTGGTCGTCCTTCGGAAATCAGGCGCCCTAACCTGGAGGGCTTTAGTTCTGGCTCAGCCCTTAATCCCCAAGACCTTCATGGTTGGCAAAGGCCCACAAATCAATCTCATCGAGGTCGACGACTTTCATTCCATGGGAGGCATAAATTCCGGCAATCTGTGCCCGATGTTCGGTGGCGTGGTGAATCGCCTGCGCCAAGATGGTCTGGCGAGATCGGCGGATGGTTCGCTCGTCTCTCTGAAATTCCACAAAGCCCTCCACCTCATGAGCAGCGACGCGAAGCCTGGCATCGAAGCCCGCCGACAATTCCTTTAGTGCCAGAACTTCTGAGGAGTTAGTCGGCACTGTGGTTGGGGTGTAGCCCTGTCCGTCGAGTAAATCGGCATAACGAGAACTAGTGAGGTGCTCCAATATTTCGGCAGCTCTCCACTCATCATTTGGGGCTGTTAATTTCAATTGCTCTGGCGGCAATTTCGCCAAGCAATCAAAGACATAGGAGTTGGCCCAGACCATATGGCGAAAGAGGCGATCGACGAGAAGGTTCATA
>CAIUHB010000045.1 GCA_903898855.1 uncultured Actinomycetes bacterium
CCTCACCCGTTCGCCACTAATCCATCCCCGAAGGAACTTCATCGTTCGACTTGCATGTGTTAAGCACGCCGCCAGCGTTCGTCCTGAGCCAGGATCAAACTCTCCATAGAAAGTTGTGATCTGGCAAAAAACAAAACTAGCGTTTTACTGCTATTTATGTTTTACCAATTGTTTTTGTTTTGTACTTCTCTTTCGAGAAAAATACAAAGGAATTTAGACCTACCCAGCTTCTTTTTACAGAAGCCATGTATAGGCCTGATTGTTATTGATTTTGCACGTTGTTGAGTTCTCAAGGTACGACTACGCACTGGTCTTGACGTTTGCACGCCAATTGCAGGGCAGAAGGACAAACTTAGAGGAAGGCAGCCAGATGGTCAAATCCGTACTGGAACTTCATAGAGTTCGTAAAATCAAGCGGTTTTTACTCACTTGAGCGTCGCTACCGCGGCCTTTTCAGTCCGTTTTGGTGCGAGAGAGAAAGATAACCCCTCCGGGGCTAGGGGTCAAATCCTTGCCGGGGCCCACGCCAAGCTAAAGAAATAGCCTTCTCTGGCAAAAAAGTGGCTAAAACCCTTATTTTATAGGGGTTTCAGGGCTCTTCCTATTTTCACCCTGGTCTAGATCTGGGGAGTCGAGCTTTGCCCCACCTTTGTGAGATGGGGCATATACCCCTAGGGGGCAGGCAGTGCCCTAAATAAGCTCGACCGCTGCCAGATCCCGCTTTCCTTTACGCAACACCAAAAAGCGTCCATGAAGCAGGTCTGAAGTTGAAGGGGCGAAATCCTCTGCTGAGACTTTTACATTATTTAAATATGCTCCGCCTTCTTTAACAATTCTTCTGGCATCAGATTTAGATTTAACAACTCCTGTTACTGCAATTAAATCAACCCAAGTTGGAAATGCATCACCACGATTAATAGTTGTGCGAGGAAGTTGATCTAGTGACGCAGCCAAAGTTCTTTCATCTAACTCCGAAAGTTCCGCTTGTCCAAAGAGCGCTTTTCCGGCCGCCTCTGCTTGTTCGCATTCCGATTGACCGTGCACCAGCGTGGTTAATTCACGTGCTAATTCACGATGCGCTTCTCTCGCACCTGGATTTGTTTCAACGGTTTGAATCAAACGTTCAATTTCACTGCGATCTTTAAATGAAAACACTTTGAGAAATTTAGGTACATCTGCATCTTCAGTATTTAACCAGTACTGATAGAAAGCATATGGAGAGGTCATCTCCGGATCCAGCCAAATTGCACCAGATGCGGTCTTACCAAATTTACTGCCATCGGATTTAGTCATTAAAGGAACAGTGAATGCATGCGCACTCCCCTGTTCAACTTTGCGAATCAAATCTAATCCGGCGACTATATTTCCCCACTGGTCAGAACCACCAAGTTGAATCTTGCAATTGTGGCGACGATAAAGTTCTAGGAAGTCATACCCCTGCAGAACTTGATATGAAAATTCTGTATAAGAAATACCACCTGACTCCAGGCGGGAAGAGACCGAGTCTTTAGCGAGCATTTGATTGACGCTGAAATACTTGCCAACATCACGGAGAAACTCCAGTGCCGACATCTGGGACATCCAATCCAGATTGTTCGCCATCTGTGCACCATTTGGCACGGCTTGGAAGTCCAAGAATTTGGAGATCTGTTTACGTAAACGATCGACCCAATCTTTTACAACGTTCTCATCATTGAGAGAACGCTCTTCGTTGCGACCACTAGGGTCACCAACTAATCCAGTTGCACCGCCAACAAGTGGAATTGGCTTATGCCCAGCAAGTTGAAAACGTCGCATGACAGTCAGCACGACGAGATTTCCTACGTGCAGACTTGCCGCTGTTGGGTCATAACCGCAGTAATAGGTAACACTCCCACTATCAAGCTCCTTGAGGAGTGATTCTCGATCTGTGGTCTGCGCAATTAACCCGCGCCATTCAAGATCTGCGATTAGCGCACTAGTCATGAATCCATCATTTCTGTAAATCGCTTCGCCTCGGACTTGATCCAAAGCTGAGCTAGGTGGTTCTCGGAGATCAGTGATGAGAGCTGCTCCCCCACGCTTGTGGATGAAGTTGCCAATGATGAAGTTCGGGATTCCACTGCGCCTTGTGCGGTCAGGTAATTTCTTATATCCGCAGTCAACTCTGGGTGAATTGCTTGAAGCTGTAGATCGGAAAGTTCGTGAAGCTCAATCCCGGCAGATTCACATTGTTTGACGCACTTACCTGCTACTTCATGAGCGATTGCAAAAGGAATTTCCTTTCGAGCAAGAAAATCTGCTATTTCGGTTGCTAAGGAGAAGCCCTCAGTCGCTCCTTGAGCAATCACCTCCGGTTTAAAAATCGCAGTGTTCACCATTCCTATAACTGCGGGCAGCAAAGTAGCCAAAGTTTCGATGGAATCAAAAATTGGCTCTTTATCCTCTTGTAGATCTCTGTTGTAAGCGAAAGGTAAACCTTTGAGAGTGACTAGCAGCGAAGTGAGGTTTCCGACTAGTCGACCGCTTTTACCTCGAGCGAGTTCGGCAATATCTGGATTCTTTTTCTGAGGCATAATCGAGGAACCAGTTGAATATGCATCATCAACTCTTACCCAGCCAAATTCAGAAGTACTCCAGAGAGTGAACTCCTCGCCTAACCGGGAGAGATGGATGCCAATCATGGCGCAAACAAAAAGCGCCTCGGCAACAAAGTCACGGTCACTTGTGGCGTCAATGCTATTTCCCATAACGCCAATGAAACCTAGATCGCTAGCGCTGGCTTCCGGAGTGGGTTGAAGCGCAGAACCAGCAAGCGCTCCAGAACCAAGCGGTGAGAAAGAGTTGCGCTCTAACCAATCCGAAATTCGATCGATATCTCGTAGTAGTCCATGCGAATGCTTTGCCAATTCATGTCCGAAGATGATTGGTTGTGCATGCTGAAGGTGGGTAAAACCAGGCGCGATTGAATTCACATGTTGAGCTGCTTGTGAATTGAGTGCATCAACTAGCTCACTCACCTGGGAAGCCAGCTCCACCAAATGATCTATAAGATAAAGCTTAAAGTCAGTAACAACTAAATCATTTCTAGACCTGCCGGCCCGAATTGCGCCGCCAAGCTCACCCAATTTTGCGGTTAGGCCTCGCTCAATAGCGCTATGCACATCTTCATCTGAATCAATGTAGGAGAACTTTCCTTGCGAAATCTCACTAGCCAACTCTCGAAGTGCCTGGTCAATCTTCGCTCCATTCGCTGGCGAAATTACGCCGGAATGGATCAAGCCCTTGAGGTGAGTGAGGTTGACTCTCACGTCATATGGCGCCAAGCGCCAATCAAAATGCACCGAGCGAGAGAGCGCAGCAACTGAATCTGCCGGTCCCTGTGAAAAACGACCTCCCCAGAGTGCCATCTTTACTTCCTTTTCTTTGCGGAGGTGTCCTTCGTGCGGCTAGCTGCTTTACCTGAAGATTTTAATCCACCGTGAGCTGCAAAGGCGGTTAATTCTTTGGCAAGTCCCGCTCCCCCCGTGGCACTTCGAGCAATAACCATGACGGTGTCATCACCCGCAATGGTTCCGATTATGGAACGTAGTTCGCCATGAGCGCAGGCACGGTCAAGAGTGGAGGCAAGTAACTGTGCTCCTCCAGGTGGAGTGCGCACTACTGCGATATTTCCAGAAGATTCAACGCTAAGTATGAGCTCTCCAAATCCACGCGGGGTTGGAGCACTTGTCGGAGTGAGTTGGTATCTCATTCGGCCACTGACATCTCGCCCTCTAAGGACACCAATCTCATCTAAATCGCGCGATGCGGTGGCTTGGGTTACCCGGACACCATTATGTGTGAGCTGTTCTACAAGATCTGCTTGCGACTCTACGACACCATTTTGGATGAGTGAGATGATCAATGCGCGGCGGGCACTAGATGAGAGGGGTTGCTGAGGACTAGCCATGGCTGAGAACTCCCTTCAAGATTGAGACAAACTCCGCTAAGAGATGCTGGGGAATATTTAGCGCAGGAGCGAGTCGAATTACTTGAGAATTCGGTGCATTCACAATGACTCCCAGGCGTTCTAGTTTTGTTTTGATCTCGGCAGCGTTCTGCGTCTGCAAGACAATTCCCAAGAGCAAACCTTTTCCACGCACCTGCACCACGCCTGGTAAAGAGGATATCTCGCGTACTAGATATTCACCCTTTAACTTTGCCGCCTCCAATAAACCTTCGCTCTCAATAACTTCAATGGCGGCGCTACCGGCAGCGCACGCGATGGGATTTCCTCCAAAAGTAGATCCATGGCTGCCTGGGGTCAGGGCGCTAGCAAATTTCCCGAAGGCAATCATTGCTCCCAGTGGCAAGCCTGCACCAATTCCTTTTGCCAAGGTAATGAGATCTGGCATGACTCCTTCAGTCTCGTAACCAAACCATTCGCCAGTTCTTCCCATGCCGGTCTGAACAGCATCAATTGCAAAGATTGTGCCAGTGCGCAGCGTTCGCTCTCGGATCGCCGCAAGATATCCCGTTTGTGGAACTACAACACCATTCTCGCCTTGGATGGGTTCAACAATCACCATTGCAGTGCGTGAGGTTATTGCCCTGCATATGGAATCAATATCGCCATAAGGTAGAAACTTTATAGATTTTATGAGTGGTGCAAAGGGAGCTCGCTTGCTCTCCTGCCCCGTCATCGAAAGCGCACCCATAGAACGACCATGAAAGGAGCCGATAGTCGAAACAATACGTTTGCGGCCAGTAGTTCTAGAGAGCTTAAGCGCCGCTTCGTTCGCCTCGGTTCCTGAATTGCAGAAAAATATCCGAGCTGTTTCATCTCCGGTAATTCTTTGTAGCGATTGTGCCAGGCGCAATACCTCGGGATGGGAGAAGAAATTACTTACATGACCAAGCTGTTGAACCTGGTGTGAGACCGCTTGCACAACCTTCGGATGAGCATGTCCAATAACATTGGTGGCGATTCCTCCGAGCATATCTATGTAGCGTTTACCTTCTGCATCAAATACTAAGGAACCCTCGCCCTTTACGAGTTCTATCTGAGGGGCGCCATAGTTGTTTTGAAGTAAATCATTCCACTTCAGTGAATTCGTCATGGCAACACCAATGTTCCACCGGTGTCAGAGAGCGCGCGTTCGAGCGCGACGAGATCCTTACCGTTAAATATCCGCACCGCCTGCGCTCCCGCTTTAAGGGCCGACAAGGCAGAAGTAACTTTTGGAATCATGCCTTCGGTGAATGTGGGTAGCAGCGCCTCCAATTCAGCAGCAGAAATAGAGTCGATCAGTGAGCTTTTATCTGGCCAACTTCTATAAATGCCATCTACATCTGTCATATAGAGAACTCGGTCAGCCTTGAGAGCGCCACCAACAGCACCAGCGACTAGATCAGCATTGAGATTCAATCCTTGACCTGACTCATCTACCCCGATGGGAGAGACGACCGGTAAGTAACCCAGTTGAAGAAGTGACTCGAGTAAATCTGGTTTTGTCGCGACTACCTCGCCTACTAAACCGATATCTACCAAGTTTCCATTAATCTCCACAGACATCTGCTTGGCCCTTATTAGCTCGCCATCACTGGCGGATAACCCAACCGCATTCACTTTTAATCCAATTAACTGATTAACGATAGAGCGCAGCACTTGGCCCGAAAGCACTTCCTGCACCACTTCGAAAATCTCCGGTGTGGTCTTGCGATATCCGCCGAGCATCTCGCCAACTAGCCCTCTTGTTGCCAAGGCCGCGTTAATTTGGGGGCCTCCACCATGTACGAGAACTAACTTCTGGCCATCCTGATATTTGCGAGCAAGCAAAGCAAGTGAAGTGTCTGGTTCGCCATTAATGGGAAGCGCATGGCCGCCGTACTTAATGACAATCATGAGGAATACGCAGAATTCTCGTGAACGTACATGGCAGATAAATCATTTGTCCAGACCGTAGCGCTCTGCATTCCAGAATGTAGATCAACAACAATCGATATCTCTTTAGCGCTCATGTCCACCAGCTCACGATCCTCAAATGGGGTGCTGGATTTACAGACCATAACGCCATTGAGCGAGACATCAATGTTCTGTCCATCGAATTGAGCGTCGACGGTTCCAACTGCTGCCAATACTCGACCCCAGTTGGGATCTCCACCGTTGATGGCACACTTTAAAAGATTATTACGAGCACAAGCGCGAGCCACCTCTACTGCCTGCTCCTCTTCGGCGGCTCCGTTAACTTGGATCTCGACAATTTTCGTATGCCCTTCAGCATCGGCAATCAATTGGTATGCCAAATCCGAGCAGCATTCCATTAGCACTGACTCTAGCTCGCGCTCCGAAAGTTCAACTCCACTTGCGCCAGATGCCAGCAGAACTACAGTGTCATTAGTTGAAGTGCAACCATCAGAATCGATTCGATTAAATGTTTTAGTAACGACCCGTTTGAAAACCTCATCTGCAACAACAGGATCAACAACAGCATCTATTAGTACAACCGAGAGCATTGTGGCTAATGAAGGAGCGAGCATTCCGGCACCTTTAGCGATTCCGAAAATGTTAACGCCATTTAGCTGCCCTTGGTGGGACTTAGGCTTGGAATCTGTCGTCATGATTCCCTCGGCAATATCTATTCCACTTGCTACTGAAAGTTGCTCAACGGCGCTAGATATCCCAGTTAAGAGACTTGGGATTGGCAGGCGAACGCCAATCATTCCGGTTGAGCAGATGATTACATCTGACGACGAGACTCCCAATAGCTCGGCAGCAACTTCTGCGCACTTGTGAGTATCGGCAAAACCTTCCGGACCAGTACAAGCGTTAGCTCCACCACTATTAAGTAGAACAGCAGATACTTGAAAATCTTTAACCACCTGACGACTCCACGTTACTGGCGCAGCTTCGACCTTATTCGTAGTAAAGACCGCGGTGCCGAATTGAAGTGGCCCATCATTGCGCACTAAAGATAAATCCTTTGCACCACTACTCTTGATGCCAGCAGCAATGCCAGCTCCGCGAAAACCTTGTGGGAGATTCATATCTATCTCACACCTTGGCCGATTAAACCAGAAGTGATTTCCAGTCCAAGCATAAGATTTGCATTGTGAATTGCTTGTGCGGCCGCACCTTTACCCAGGTTATCGATAGCAGTGGAGACCACTAAACGATTTGCATGCGTATCAACGGCGACCTGCACATGAGCATCGTTTGTACCTAAGACGGCTGAAGTCGTAGGCATTTGACCGAGCGGCAAGAGATGAACAAATGGAGAGTCAGCAAAGTAATCTGAATAAATCTTATGCACTTCTGCAGAATCTAACTTTTCTGTGATTTTCGAAGTGAGCGTTGCCAGAATTCCGCGTGGCATGGGAGCTAATATCGGCGTGAAGGAGAGCGTGACGGCGTTGCCCGTCAGCTCGGTAAGTGTCTCCTCGATTTCAGGAGTGTGCTGATGCACCCCGCCGAACTTGTATGAGCTCAGCGAATTCATCACCTCGCTACCCAGCAGATTAATCTTCGCTGATCTGCCGGCACCAGTGGTTCCCGAGGCGGCGACTGCGACGATATCTGTTGGGTCGATAATTTTGGCAGTCAAGGCTGGCGCGCAAGCAAGCTCTATTGCAGTGGCATAACAACCAGGGTTTGCTACACGTGCAGAATGCGCAACTTGGGATGCAAAGCCAGGAATCTCAGCCGCACCATAACTCCACTTTCCCGCGTATAAGCCGCCATAGTATTTCTCCCACGAGGCTGAATTAGCGAGGCGATAATCAGCTCCAAGGTCAACTATTTTTACTTCTGGCTTGATTTCGGAAATTAATTTTGCTGATTCACCATGAGGCAACGCGATGAAAAGTAATTCACAGCCATTTGCCTTCTCAGCACTCGTTGCTTCAAATCGCTCTCCGGTAAATGAAGTTAGCGCAGGATGAACTGAAGTGATTAGCTCCCCCGCATTTGAGCCGGCAGAGATGTAAGAAATTTTGAACTCCGGGTGCCCAAGTAGCAGCCGCAATAACTCGCCGCCCGCATACCCGCTCGCCCCAATTACGCCAACTTTGATCGCCATGGCAATATCATAACTGAATATCTATGCATTTTTCTGCATATTTATGCAATTTTTAAAGAAGTACTACGAGCGAATAGTTGCTCCATACATATCGGCTGCTTTTTGAGCTGCAGCGAGACGATAGCCTGAAACTTCATCTGCGGTGAGTGTGCGATCACTCGCTCTAAATACCAAAGTAAAGGCGAGCGAGATGCTGCCAGGTGCCACTTTCTCGTACCGATCAAAGAGTGTTATGGATTCCAATAATTCCCCCGCACCAAGGCGAAGTGCATGCTCAATCTGGGCAGCTGGTACGCCCTCCGGAACAATCAGAGCGATATCTTGAACAGCTGCCGGCATGGTCCAAATCTGTGGAGCTGCCTTAGCTGACTGATATGGCAGTGCGCTCAGAATTACCGCGAATGCCACGCTGCGAGCTGGCAATCCAAGTTCAGCACAAACGCGCGGGTGAAGCTCGCCAGCATGAGAAACGGCTCGTCCATCAACAATTATTTCAGCGCAGCGTCCAGGGTGCCACGGCGCAAAATCAGATGGAGCAACTGAGAATTGATTTCCGGTCGCTTCAACTATTGCGGCGGCTAAACCAATGGCATCATTCCAGTCGGCCACCGTGGCTGACGACTTCCAACCAGTGGGAATCAAATTTCCGGCAAGTACACCCGCCACCATTAAAGGTTGTGGCGGAACGCTCTTATAAATCTCTTCCAGCTGCGAATCTGATGGACGCTTATCTGTAGGTATGGCAGAGGTTTCTGACAACTCCTGGCTCTTCTTAAAGAGAGTTCCGATTTCAAATATCGCAACATCTTTTGCACCTCGGCCAAGATTTCGCACGGCGGTGAGAAGCAATCCCGGCAATAAATGCGGCCGCAACATCGGAAATTCCTCTGACATTGGGTTCGCCAAGAGATATCCGCTAGCTCGCTCTCCGGTGAAACCTAGCGATGAGACAAATGTTGGTGAAACGAACGGGTAGTTATAAACCTCAGTTAAGCCCTTATCTGCCAACAATTGAGCGATGGCACGTTTGCGCTTCTGAATATTCGTAAGCGCAGCTCCGAATTTACCTGTCGGAAGCGTTGACGGAATAGCGTCGAAGCCCACCATTCGAGCCACTTCTTCTACGAAATCTGGTGCAGCCAGCAAATCAGCACGCCATGTCGGGGGTGTCACGCGCCATTGATCCCCGGTAAGAACTTCCACAGCGCAACCAACAACTTCCAACTTTGCCTGAATAGTTTCGAGTGGTATCTCAACGCCAAGATAGCGCGAAACAAAATTCGGATCTAGGAGAACTGCTTCCGGAAAGACCGGGACGCCATCGCAACTTGTTCCAATATATTTCGCTTGACCAAGTTGCATCATGAGATCGATTCCTCGCGCTCCAGCAATCTCGGCCAAAATCGGATCTACAGATCGCTCTAACCGCCTAGATGCCTCAGATGAGAGTTTGTGACGGCGTGAATTTTTGGCAATATCTATAGGAGAGAATCGAACAGCCTCCAGCGCAATGCTGGTCGTTGAGGAGGTTACCTCAGAACTCTGGCCACCCATAGTTCCAGCAAGGGCTAGTGAAATTTTCGAATCAGCAACTACGAGATCGTCCGGATGCAGTTCGCGCTCCACGCCATCTAAAGTTGTGAACTTCTTCTCTGAACCTGCTCTGCGAATCTGCAGGTCGCCACTTATGCAAGCGCGATCAAAGGCATGAAGTGGTTGCCCCAATTCCAGCATCACATAGTTTGTGATATCTACCGCCAAGGAAATCGATCGCATGCCACATTTTTCGATTCTGCGGCTCATCCATAGTGGAACCGGCGCGCTGGCGTTAAAGTTATCAACGGTACGAAGGTAAGCCACGCTGGCGCTGGTCTTGTCACCAATAATTATCTTTGTTGTATCGGTACCGGAGTCGAATTTCTTGAGATCTACTTGTGCAATTGGATCTGTGAAGTCGAGATTAAGAGAAGCGGCTAATTCTCGAGCCACTCCCCTGATTGACATCGCATACCCACGATCTGGGTTTACAGCGATATCAACAATAGTGTCGCGAATTTCCAATAACGAGATTGCATCCTGGCCAACCTTGGCTTGATCCGGAGCTAAAACAATGATTCCTGAGTGCTCGTCACTAATTCCCAGTTCGCGGGCAGAGCAAATCATGCCATTTGAAGTCTTCCCATAAGTCTCTCTGGCAGAGATAGCGAAATCTCCAGGCAGTACCGCACCTGGCAGAGCAACAACGACCAGATCTCCAACAGAGAAATTGGTGGCACCACAGATAACGTAGCGAGTTGAACCTTCAGCGCAATCCAAAGCGACATATCGAATTGGTTTCTTATGCCCTTCGAGTTGCTCAATCTCTAGAACCTGACCGACTACAAGTGGCCCGGTTAGATCCGCACCTTGCTCTTCGATGGATTCAACTTCGAAACCAACTCGGACAAAGGCGTTTTCGAGATCATGGTGCGAAATATTCTGTGGGACTGCGGTGAATTCTCGGACCCATGAGAGTGGAAACTTCACTGTGCACCCGTTCCGAAGGCTTGGCTGAATCGAATGTCGCCCTCAACAATGTCATGCATATCGGTAATTCCATGACGAACCATCAGAGTGCGCTCAAGTCCCATACCAAATGCGAAACCTGAAAATTCCTCAGAGTCGATACCGCAAGCTCCGAGAACTTTAGGATTAACCATTCCGCAGCCGCCCCATTCAACCCAGCGACCATTGAAGAAAAAATCTACTTCCGCGCTCGGCTCAGTAAAGGGAAAGAATGATGGCCGCAAACGAGTCTTCACATCTGGACCGAACATCGCCCGGGCAAAATAATCCAGGGTTCCTTTGAGATCGGCCATGGTAATTCCGCGATCGATAACCAAACCCTCCACCTGACTAAAGACGGGTGTATGTGTTGCATCGAGTTCATCAGCTCGATAAGTACGACCTGGGCAAATAACATAAATCGGCGGCTGATTCTCCAGCATAGTTCGAATTTGAACTGGTGAGGTATGAGTGCGCATAACCAATCTCGCCTCAAGTGGTTCGATAAAAAAAGTATCCTGCATTGTGCGAGCAGGGTGGTCAGCTGGAATATTAAGCGCATCGAAGTTGAGCCATTCTGACTCTAGCTCTGGCCCCTCGGCCACTCGGTAACCAAGCCCGAGAAATAAGTCGCTGATCTCATTGGTCAGAATTGTGAGTGGGTGCAATCCACCCTTAAGTGAACCCTGAAAAGGAAGAGTTACATCGACTCGCTCTTCTACGAGTACCCGCGCATCTCGTTCGGTCTCTAAGACTTTAAGTCGGGATTCAAATGCTGCGTTGACCTCGCCTTTGACCGCGCCAACAACCTTTCCAAATTCTGCACGCTCTGCTGGTTCAAGTTTTCCAAGGCTTTGGCTGGCTTTGGCGATCTCGGACTTATCACCGATGTGAGTGATTTTGACAGCCTTGAGATCCTCCAGAGAACTCGCTCCGTTAATCGCCGATAGGGCTGCTGCGCGAGCTAATTCCAGGGCTGCAGCGGGCGTCGACATGTTTAAATCTTATCTAAGAGCGAGGTGAAATCTCGTTCTATTTTCTCGCAATTCCACACTGGAACATTGCAATGGATGCTGCACTCGCCACATTGAGGCTCTCAGAATGGCCTTTCATGGGGATATGTACTCGTGCCGTTATTCCCTCAATCTCCGGCAAACCGCGCGCTTCATTTCCAAAAATCAATAATTGCTTCTCGTTCTGCTCGATTTCAAGTAGAGAGGTTTGACCATCACCAGCAAAAGCGAAGGTTTCAATCTCTCCGGACCTCGCAAAATTGAGCATTTCTTCTAGTGGAACACTCTCAACAACTGGGATATGCCATAAAGATCCGACCGTTGCCCGTACCGTTTTAGGGCTAAAAACATCTACGCTCTTATCGGAAAACACAATTGCATCAAAACCACACGCATCTGCTGTGCGAATTACTGTTCCACTATTACCTGGGTCTTGAATCTCCCAGAAGTAAGCGATCTTCTTCGCGCCCAGCTGACCCAATTTATAGAGCGTCATATCCAAGTATGAGCACCACGCCAGGATGCCTTGTGGTGATTCGGTATCAGCCATCGCCTTCATGACTTCATCGCTGACTGGATAGATATCGCAGGTAGCAAGAATTTCTGGCTCGATCTCGCTCTCAAGTTTGGCCAATCCAGCTTCAGTGAGGTACAGCCTTTCAACTTTAGGTGCGCTTGGAATCTTTGGTGAGAGCGCCTCTCGCACAC
Source organism: uncultured Actinomycetes bacterium (assembly GCA_903898855.1). The sequence continues at coordinate 12,305 of CAIUHB010000045.1, forward strand.
TTTGAATTCCATCGGCGATAAATGCCTTCTCTTCTTTGCGATATTTCTTTCCCCGAGAACCCAAAAGAGCCTTCACTCGCTCTACATGAGAGGAGTGAAGGCTCGTAATTGTTGAGTTATGCATTAACTACATGCTGGCGTGCAACTTCCACTAGCGCCTTGAAGGCAGCTGGGTCATTTGTTGCAAGCTCAGAGAGAACGCGACGATCAACTTCAATTCCCGCGCTCTTTAGACCTTGAATGAAACGGTTGTAGGTAATTCCATTTTCGCGAGCTCCAGCGTTAATACGCTGAATCCAGAGTTGGCGGAAATTACCCTTCTTATCCTTGCGGTCATTGAAGGCGTAGACGAGCGAGTGGGTAACCTGCTCTTTTGCCTTTGAGAATAGGCGTGAACGTTGTCCACGATATCCAGCTGCGCGCTCAAGTGTGGTGCGACGCTTCTTAGCAGCATGTACTCCGCGTTTTACTCTTGCCATGTTCTAGCCCTCCCCTTACTTCAAACCGAGCATGCGCTTGGCTGTTGTGGTTACTGGAACCTTTGCAACAGCATCGCTGCTTAGACGACGTGTGATTCGTGATGACTTGTGCTCGAGAAGGTGGCGCTTGCCAGCACGCTCGTGCATGACCTTTCCAGTTCCGGTAAGACGGAAGGTCTTCTTTGCACCGCTATGGGTCTTCATCTTTGGCATTAGCTAACCTCCTAGTTAGTCTGTGTCGAAGTGCTGCGCTTTGCTGCGGCAGCCTTCTTAATATTCGTTCCAAGAACCATTGTCATATTTCGTCCCTCTTGCTTGGGGGCGAATTCAACAAAAGCCACTTCCTTCAACTCTTCCGCCAGCTTCATAAGCAATCGATAGCCAATCTCTGGCCTAGCTTGCTCACGTCCTCGGAATTGAATAGTTACCTTTACCTTGTCCCCACCCTTGAGAAACTTTTCGATGTGAGAACGCTTGGTCTCATAATCGTGTTGCTCAATCTTTGGACGAAGTCGCATCTCTTTAACGACGATATGTGTCTGATTGGAACGGGCCTCTCGAGCTTTTTGTGCGGCTTCGTACTTGTACTTTCCGAAGTCCATCACCTTGCATACGGGAGGTTGGGCATCTGGAGCAATTTCGACGAGATCTAGACCGACTTCATCTGCCATTTTCAAAGCAGTGTCGATATCAACTACGCCAACTTGTTCTCCGTCATAACCAATCAAACGAACCTGCGCTACGCGAATTCGATCATTGATACGGGGTTCTGCGCTGATAACTGTTCCTTTCCTTCTACTAACTTCCGAATTGTCGGAAACGAAGGAGGAAGTCGCGCCAAATAAATGCAGCAGGCAAGCCTGAAGCTTTTAAAATTACCAGCCCGCCTAAGCGAGGTAGGTGGGAGCGACTAGCTCCTCTTGATGGCCAAAGCCTACCCGAGCCCTCAGGTAATCAAAAATCCAGTAATAGGGCCCTCCATTAAGCTCGTTTGAGCTCGATTAAGCGCCCATCGCGTGAACGCCGCCGTCGACATGGATAATCTCGCCGGTCGTCTTTGGGAAAAAGTCAGAGAGCAGCGCAACTGTGCCCTGGGCAGCCGGGATTGGATCAGTGACATCCCACTTAAGTGGCGCGCGCTTATCCCACACGCCTTCAAACTCTTCGAAGCCTGGGATCGATTTAGCTGCCATGGTCTTAATGGGGCCAGCTGCTATGAGATTGATGCGGACATTCTCTTTGCCCAAGTCTCGGGCAAGGTAGCGCGATGTAGATTCGAGAGCAGCCTTTGCTACGCCCATCCAGTCATACTTTGGCCAAGCAACCTGTGCATCAAAATCTAGTCCAACCACGGATGCGCCTCGCTCTTTATTAAATAGTGGAAGGCATGCCATCGTGAGTGATTTTAAAGAGAAGGCAGAGACTTGCACGGCAGTGGCAACATCTGGCCACTCAGTATTAAGGAAATTGCCGCCAAGGGCAGCTTCGGGCGCAAAGCCAATGGAGTGAACTACGCCATCTAGTTGAGGAAGAAACTCTTTTACATTTCCCACTAGCGCTGCCAAATGCTCGTCGTTGGTGACATCTAATTCAATAACGGGCGCTTCTTTGGGAAGTCGGGCCGAAATTCGCTTGGTGATGCTTAGTGCGCGACCAAAAGAGGTAAGCACTACATCTGCGCCTTGTTCTTGCGCGATTCGAGCAATATGGAAAGCGATTGATGAGTCGGTCAAGACTCCGGTAACCAAGATCTTTTTGCCGGCGAGTATTCCCATTTTTAGTGTCCCATTCCTAATCCGCCATCTACGGGTATCACAGCACCTGTGATGTAGCTAGCCGCTGGTGATGCAAGGAATGCAACCACTCCTGCAATCTCTGTAGTACTTCCTAAACGAGCAAGTGGGATTGAACTCTGAATCTCGCTTTTGCGAGCCTCATCCAATACCGCAGTCATATCGGTGTCGATGAAACCAGGTGCGACCACATTTGCGGTAATTCCTCGCGAACCAAGTTCTCGAGCGAAGGAACGAGCCATTCCGACTAAACCGCTTTTGGTGGCGGCGTAGTTAACTTGTCCGGCAGAGCCAAGTAAACCAACAACTGAGCCAATGAAAATCATTCGACCAGACTTCTTTTTTAACATCCCGCGTGTACAAGCACGAGCTACTCGGAATGCGCCTACTAAGTTGGTTTCAACAACCGAATAGAAATCTTCGTCGCTCATTCGCATAGCTAGACCATCTTTAGTAATTCCAGCGTTAGCAACCAATACATCAATAGTTCCAAACTTCTCTTCGATCTCCTTGAATGCCGCATCAACGCTGCCAGCGTCGGTAACATCCATGGTCACTCCGTGAAATCCTTCGGGGGCGCTTCCCGATCGATAAGTCACAATTGTGGTGTAGCCCAACTCTTTTAAGGTGGTGGCGATTGCTAAGCCAATGCCTCGATTGCCACCAGTGATAAGGGCCACTTGATCTTTAGGAGCGCTGCTCATGAGCACAACTTAATGGCTACCCAAGGGTAGGTAGGAATTTGGCGCACGAGCAAAGCTAGAAATAATCATTAGAGTTAGGGCATGAGAAAAAAGATTGCCGGTAAGGCTAAAACAGCACCTGTGGCGATCACCTCGGTCGGAGCGAGCTTGAGCGAAGATCAGAGCTCGCGCCAACGGCGCTACTTCCTATCGATGATGGTGCGCACGCTCTGCTTTATTTTGGCAGTCGCACTTCCTAGCCCATATCGCTGGGTTGCTCTCTTTGGCGCAGTAGTGCTCCCCTATATCTCGGTTCTGATTGCAAATGCCGGACGCGAGAGTATTCATGGAAAGACTAAGTATTTTGCCGCCTTTCACAATCGCAAAGAGTTAGAGTCTTAAGTTTGCTTCGGAAATTTCTCTCGCTCCGGGAGATAGCAAAATCTCTGCTCGCCCTAGTTCTGGTGGCGCTCTGCCTAATCGCCGGGAATTGGCAATGGAACAAGGGGCAAGCCCTCTCCACGGCAAATGGAATTATTAAAAGTAATCTTGCCAAGCCTGAGCTAACTGAATCCGACTTACTGGGAATTAATCCAATCTCGGCTCAATGGCGCACCGTCGTACTGCATGGAAGATTTGATTCCCATCATCAACTCCTCATTCGAGATCGATATAACAATGGAGTATTTGGCTTCGAAGTCTTGCAGTTATTTAGCAGCGAAACTAATAATTATTGGATCGATCGCGGATGGGTGAAGGCTGGCGCAACTGCCAAAACTCCGCCAACAATTCCGCCACTTTCCCAGCAGGCGCAATGGATTAGAGCGCGCATTCGCTCAGAGGATGTTTCGCGCCAACTCCACGGGAGTTTCTTTGCTATCCCTACTTCAGTCAAGCAGGTGCCCAAACTCCATAAGATTCAAGGCGTTACTGCTGCTCCATATTATTTGGATGAACTCAATTCGAATGAAGCGAAAATTAACCCGCCATTGACCGTTATTGCACTGCCAGATCTATCGAATGGGCCGCACTATGCCTACGCCATTCAGTGGTTTGCCTTTGCGCTCTTAATCCTGATAGCTCGTGGAATGTTATTCCGAGAGACCCATCGATTGTCTTTGGAAGAGATCGAAGTACAGCCCACCCAAAGCAACTAGCTCCTCGTGGCGACCGCGTTCAACTATTACGCCTTTTTCCAGTACCAAGATTTGATCAGCTGAAACAATCGTCGAAAGTCGATGGGCAATGACGATACTTGTTCTATTGGCTAAAGCTATTTTCAGAGCCTCTTGAACTAACGCTTCATTCTCAGAGTCCAGATGCGCCGTTGCCTCATCCAAGATGACAATATCGGGTGCTTTGAGAAGAAGTCTGGCGATAGCAAGACGCTGCTTCTCGCCACCAGAGAGCCTATGTCCGCGTTCACCTACAACAGTCTCTAAACCGTTAGGTAGTGAGCGAATGAAATCCCCAATTTGCGCCGCATCACATGCAGCTAGCATTTCGTCCTGAGTTGCATCAGCCTTGGCGTAGCGCAAATTCATCTCTATGCTCTCATGAAACATATGTGAATCTTGCGTCACTACTCCGATTCTTGAACGAAGCTCATCGAGATTCGCATCTCGAACATTTACTCCGTTTATCGAAATTGAACCAGAGGTAACGTCATACAGCCTTGGCACTAGCGTAGAAATAGTGCTCTTACCCGCGCCAGATGGTCCGACAATTGCGGTAAGCGTTGAAGGCGCAACTTCAAATGTGATTCCCTTGAGAGTCTCGCCGCTGATAACGCTCTCTTTTTTAGCCGCGGACTCCAAGGAGGCAAGTGATATTTCCTCCGGTTTTGGATAGGCGAAGTGAACATCGGAGAAATTTATGGTTGCCGGCGCACGAGGGATGGAGCGCGGGGCGCGGGGATCCTTCACCATTGGTTCGAGGTCGAGCACTTCAAAGACGCGCTCAAAAGAGACCAAGGCAGTCATCACATCGACGCGAACATTGGATAAGGCAGTTAATGGGCCATACAGTCTGGCTAACAAGGTGGTAATTGCAAGCAGTGTGCCGATCGAGATCGACTTAGAAATCGCTAAATGACCACCGATTCCATATGCAATTGCAGTTGCCACAGAGGCTAGGGTGGTGAAAGCAATAAAGAAGGTGCGATTGAGTAGTGCCATCTTGATTCCCATATCGGCCACTCGCCGTGCGCGAGAGGAGAAGAGCTTCCCTTCGCTCTTGTTGTCACCGTATAAGTTGACTAAAAGCGCTCCAGAGACATTGAAACGTTCGGTCATTGTTGAAGACATCTCGGCGTTGAGCTGCATCGACTCACGCGTATAGGCGGCCAGCCTTCGACCAAGCCACTTAGTCGGAATAATAAAAACCGGGAGCAAAATAAGGGAAATGATCGTAATCTGCCAGGAGAGAAAGAGCATCGCTCCGGCTACCAGGATTAAGGTCAGTACATTGCTGACCAAGCCCGATAGCGTTGAAGTGAATGCCTGCTGCGCGCCAATCACATCGGAATTAATACGAGAGATGAGCGCACCAGTTTGGGTGCGAGTGAAGAAGGCTATGGATTGACGCTGAACGTGAGAGAAGACCTGAGTCCTCAGCTCGTAAATCAGCCCCTCGCCAATTCGACTAGAGAGCAGACGGGTGAGCAGCGAGACCGCGGCATCCAAGATGGCGATACCTGCCACAAGAGCAGAGAGCGCAGTTACTACTGAACCTTTTCCAGGAACTACGCCTTGGTCAATCAATCGCTTAAGAATTAAAGGTGAGGTGATTACCAGGATTGAATCCAGGATGACAAAGGCAATAAAAATGGTTAAATCTTTTTTAAAGGGAGCGGCGAAACCAAGAATGCGCTTAAAAGTTCCAGCCTTTAACTTCTGATTCTTTACAGATTGGTCAGCAGTTAACGTTTGCATGGCCCGCCAAGTGGCGTGCATCGACATAAAGACTCCTTAGACGGTGAAACCGATAGCGCGCAACTGCTCGCGACCATCATCGGTAATCTTGTTTGGACCCCATGGTGGCATCCACACCCAGTTAATTTTCACATCGCTGGTGATATCTGCAAGGACAGAACGGGTCTGATCTTCAATAACATCTTGGAGCGGACAGGCTGCTGAGGTCAAGGTCATATCTAGCGTTGCTATGCCGTCATCAAGGCGCATGTCATAGACCAGTCCTAAATCAATGACATTAATTCCGAGCTCGGGATCAATCACATCCTTCATTGCCTCAGTCACATCATCTAACGTTGTCTCTGCCATATTCTCTCCTATTTACCTTCCGCTACAGCCTGCATGACTGCATCTTTAAAAGCCATCCAACCGAGCAGCGCACACTTGATGCGTGCGGGAAACTTCGACACTCCTGCTAAGGCTACGCCATCCTCGAGCAAATCTTCATCTCCAGTTTGGGTACCTTTGCTCTGCATTAATTCTGTGAAGCTATCTAGTGCAACAAAAGCATCATCGATACTTTTACCAATGACCAAATCACTCATGATGGAGGTGCTCGCCTGAGAGATTGAACACCCAACCCCCTCCCAGCCAAGGTCAACAATCTTGCCATCTTCAATAATCAGGTTGAGGTCGATCTCATCGCCACACGATGGATTAACGTGATGAACTTGCTTGGAAAACTGTGGCAGTAATTTTTTATGCTGCGGCTTCTTGTAGTGATCAAGAATTACCTCTTGATAAAGCGAATCTAATTCCATGGCTATACCTGAAAATATTTCTGAGCTTGTTGGATGCCATCGATTAAAATATCAATATCGTTAAAGTCGTTATAGAGATAGAAAGAAGCTCTAGTTGTTCCGACTACTCCTAATTTGCGCATAAGCGGCCAGGCACAATGATGACCGGTGCGTACAGCAATGCCGTATTGGTCGAGCACTTGGCCGGCATCATGTGGATGTACTCCTTCAATGGCAAAGGAGATCACTCCCCCACGCATTTCTATCTCCTTAGGCCCGATGACCGAAACTCGTTCTAGCTCGGCAAATTTATTGAGCGCGTATTGAGTGAGCGCTTGCTCGTGAAGTTCTACCTGTTCCATTCCGATTGCAGTCAGGTAATCAAGAGCGGCAGCAAGACCAACAGCCTGTGCCATATTGGGTACACCGGCCTCGAATTTGCGAGGCGCCTCTGCCCAGGTTGCTTCGGTCATCGTGACAGTGGAAATCATCGACCCGCCGTGAAGAAATGGCTCCATCTCATTGAGAAGTTCATTGCGGCCCCAGAGCACACCAACGCCAGTTGGGCCGAGGGCTTTATGACCTGAAAATGCAAGGTAATCGATATCGAGAGCTTTCACGTTTATCTCAAAGTGCGGAACTGATTGGCATGCATCTAAAACAAATACTGCACCAACCTCATGAGTTCGTTTAACCAGACCGGCTAGTGGATTAATTGTTCCCAAAACATTTGATTGATGAGTAATTGCCACAACCTTGGTCTGACTATTAATGGTGGAATCGATTGCGGTTAGATCTAGTCGACCATCGTCAGTGACTGGAAACCAAGCCAGCTCGGCGCCAGTCCGCTTTGCTAACTGCTGCCATGGAATCAAATTTGCGTGGTGCTCCATCTCGCTGACCACAATTCGATCACCAGGGCCTAATGCAAACCTAGAACCTTTGGGGCTATTTCCAAATGAATAAGCTAATAAATTTAAACTCTCGGTCGCGCTCTTTGTGAAAACGATTTCATCCTCGTGCGCGCCAAGAAAATGGGCGACGGTATGACGCGCACCTTCGTAGGCAGCGTTTGCCTCTTCAGCTAGGAGATGTGAACCTCGATGAACCGCAGCATTGTGGTTTTCATAGAAATCGCGTTCAGCATCTAGTACCTGCCTTGGTTTTTGGCTTGTTGCTCCGCTATCTAGATAGACCAAACGGTGATCCCCGCGCATGACTTTGGAGAAGATCGGAAAATCTTTCCTAATCTCCAAAACATTGAGCGGGGATTGAATATTCATTGGTTGGTGATGTACTCCGCGTAGCCATTTTCTTCAAGCTTGTCAGCCAACTCTGGGCCACCCTCTTCCACAATTCGACCAGCAGCGAAGACGTGAACAAAATCTGGCTTGATGTAACGCAAAATACGGGTGTAGTGAGTGATCAACATAATTCCCAAATCAGAGTTGCTCTTGACCCGGTTAACGCCCTCAGAGACAATCTTGAGCGCATCAACATCTAGACCTGAGTCGGTCTCATCGAGAATGGCGAATTTCGGCTTTAAAAGTTCGAGCTGAAGAATTTCGTGACGCTTCTTCTCGCCGCCAGAGAAACCTTCATTAACACTTCGCTCGGCAAAAGCTGGATCCATGCTCAAAGCAGACATCGCCTCTTTTACCTCTCCCACCCAAGTACGAACTTTTGGTGCCTCGCCTCGAATTGCTGTTGCTGCAGTGCGCAAGAAGTTAGTGACTGATACGCCCGGAACTTCAACTGGATACTGCATAGCAAGAAATAGACCGGCTTTAGCTCGCTCATCCACGCTCATGGCAAGTACATCGGCGCCATCTAGCGTGACTGAACCACCAGTGATTGTGTACTTCGGATGGCCCGCAATTGAATAGGCCAGCGTCGACTTACCAGAACCATTTGGCCCCATGATTGCGTGAGTCTCCCCAGACTTAAGAGTGAGATCTACGCCGCGAAGAATTTCGGTAAAGCCAGCTTCGGTTGCAACCGATACCTGAAGGTTTTTAATCTCTAATGTGCTCATCGTTATTCCTTTTCCGCGATTGTGATCGAATCCCCGTCACGCTGGACTGAGAAAGTTTGCAGTGGTTGTGTAGCAGGCAAAGAGAGTGCTTCGCCTGTGCGTAGATCAAATTCAGCCCCATGAAGCCAGCACTCAATTTTGTGGTCTGTGACAGCGCCTTCGGAGAGCGAAGCATCCGAGTGGGAGCAGGTATCAGCTACCGCAAATACCTCATCGCCAACTCGAGCAACGCAGACAGCAACGCCATTAACCTCAACTCTGGCTGCCTTGCCTGGCTTTAAATCATTAATAGAGAGAGTCGTCATTTACTTACCCACCTTCTCAAGTTCGAGGTCGATGCGCGCCATAATTCGCTCTTCTACATCCTCAACCTTGATGAGAGAGACGATCTCAGAGAAGAATCCGCGTATAACTAACTTGCGGGCAATATCTGCTGGTATTCCGCGCGACTCCAAGTAGAAGAGCTGTTCATCGTCAAAGCGACCAGTCGTGCTCGCATGCCCGGCTCCGACAATCTCGCCAGTCTCAATCTCTAGATTTGGAACCGAATCAGCTCGTGCGCCATCTGAGAGCAGCAGATTGCGGTTGAGTTCATACGTATCAGTTCCCTCGGCCTGCGCTCTAATGTAAACATCACCTATCCATACAGTGCGTGCCTTATCGCCAGCGAGGGCGCCTTTGTAGTTGACGCGACTCTTGGCATTTGGAATGTTGTGGTCAACGTGAATTCGATGTTCTAGATGTTGTCCATCGGTTGCAAAGTAGACACCAGACAAATCCGCGCTGGAACCTGGACCGGAATATTCAACGGTTGGAAGCAGACGAACTAACGAGCCTCCAATTGTTACCACCGTGGAGGTAAAGGTCGCATCTTTTCCGATGATCGCATGATGGCGCCCCAAATGAACTGCCTGTGAATCCCAATCTTGAATCGAGATGAAATGGAGTGCAGAACCTGGCTCCAACACGAACTCAATCTCTTCGGCAAGGAGGGCTGAACCGGAGTTTTGAATTAAAAGCTTTGCATGGGCGTTAGCTCCGACTTTCACCAACAAGCGAGAGGCTTGTGGTGCGCCGGTTAATCCAGTGCGCGTCAGGATGATGGGTTCGGAGCTCTCATAATTCTTAGCCACCTCTAGTACTTGGCTTTGGGAGATCGCAGCTCGTGCACGAAGCGTGGCTGAATCTGAGCTCTGCGAGACTGGCTCTGAACTTTGCGTACTAAGTGAGACACCAACGATTGATCCAGTTAGCGCAAAGGACTCAACTGGTGAAAGTGTGACTTGAGCATCGAGCAGGCCGCCCAGGCGATTGAGTGGAGTAAATCGCCAAGCCTCTTCGCGGCCGGAAGGCGCGAGGTAATTGGTAGTAAGTGTGCTCATTAACCAACTGCCCCTTCCATCTGCAATTCGATGAGACGGTTGAGCTCAAGTGCGTACTCCATCGGCAACTCGCGAGCGATTGGCTCAATGAATCCACGGACAATCATCGCCATCGCTTCATCTTCGGTAAGGCCGCGGGACATGAGATAGAAGAGCTGATCATCTGAAATCTTGGAGACAGTTGCTTCGTGACCCATAGATACATCATCTTCGCGAATATCTACATATGGGTAGGTATCGGAACGAGAGATGGTGTCAACAAGGAGCGCATCGCACTTCACGGTCGACTTGGAATGGTGCGCACCCTCTTGGATCTGCACCAAGCCGCGGTAGCTTGTACGGCCGCCGCCCCGCGCTACCGATTTCGAGATGATTGTTGAAGATGTATATGGCGCAGCATGAACCATCTTGGAACCAGCATCTTGATGTTGTCCAGCGCCAGCAAATGCAATTGAAAGTGTCTCGCCCTTTGCATGTGGCCCCATCAAAAATACCGCTGGATATTTCATGGTGACTTTGGAGCCGATGTTTCCATCGATCCACTCCATAGTTGCTCCCTCTTCGCAGGTCGCGCGCTTTGTTACCAAGTTATATACGTTGTTCGACCAGTTTTGAATCGTGGTGTAACGAACACGTGCATTCTTCTTCACGATAATTTCAACAACCGCAGAGTGGAGTGAGTCCGAGGAGTAGATCGGAGCTGTGCAGCCTTCGACATAGTGAATGTATGAGCCCTCATCAGCAATGATTAGTGTGCGCTCGAACTGGCCCATATTCTCGGTATTAATACGGAAATATGCCTGAAGTGGAATATCAACGTGGATGCCCTTTGGTACGTAGATAAACGAGCCACCGGACCATACTGAAGTGTTGAGTGCGGCAAATTTATTGTCGCCAACTGGAATTACGGTTCCGAAATACTCTTTGAATAGTTCTGGGTATTCGCGTAGACCGGTATCGGTATC
>CAIUHB010000046.1 GCA_903898855.1 uncultured Actinomycetes bacterium
CAGCCTCTGATAGTTGATGGAAGACGATGATGTCATCGATACGGTTGAGGAACTCTGGACGGAAGTGAGTCTTGAGTTCATCGCTGACTTTGCCCTTCATGCGCTCGTAATTTCCAAGAACGTCATCGGCATTGTGGAAACCAAGTCCGAGCGTCTTTGAAATATCACGAGTACCGAGGTTGGTGGTCATGATGATGATGGTGTTCTTGAAATCGACGACGCGACCTTGGGAATCAGTCAGGCGTCCATCTTCAAGCACTTGGAGAAGTGAGTTAAAGATATCTGGGTGAGCCTTTTCGACCTCATCAAAGAGAACAACTGAGAATGGCTTGCGCCGCACCTTCTCGGTGAGCTGTCCACCCTCGTCGTAGCCAACGAAGCCTGGAGGAGCTCCGAAGAGACGGGAAGCTGTGTGCTTCTCGGAGTACTCCGACATATCCAATTGGATAAGTGCATCGGAATCACCAAAGAGGAATTGAGCGAGTGTGCGAGAGAGCTCGGTCTTACCAACACCGGAAGGACCAGCGAAGATAAATGATCCGCCTGGACGACGTGGATCTTTCAGACCCGCGCGAGTACGACGAATTGCTTGAGAGAGCGCCTTGATCGCTTGATCTTGTCCGATCACGCGGCGATGAAGTTCATCCTCCATGCGAAGCAGACGAGCGGTCTCTTGCTCGGTGAGCTTGAAGACTGGAATACCTGTTGCGGTAGATAGAACTTCCGCGATGAGTTCTTCGTTAACTTCAGCAACGACATCGAGATCGCCAGCTTTCCAGGCCTTCTCTTTCTCGGCCTTTTCGGCGATTAAGTTCTTCTCGTTATCGCGAAGCGCAGCAGCGCGCTCGAAATCTTGGGAATCAATTGCTGACTCCTTCTCTTTACGAGCGGCGGCAATCTTGTCATCGTAGGCACGAAGCTCTGGTGGAGCAGTCATGCGACGAATGCGAAGTCGTGATCCTGCTTCATCAATAAGGTCAATTGCCTTATCTGGAAGGAAGCGATCGGAGATATAGCGATCTGCCAGAGTTGCAGCTGCAACGAGTGCATCATCGGAGATCGAAACCTTGTGGTGAGTTTCGTAGCGATCGCGAAGTCCCTTAAGAATTTCAATGGTGTGAGCAACAGTTGGCTCAGCAACTTGAATTGGTTGGAAGCGGCGCTCAAGCGCGGCATCCTTCTCCAGGTGCTTGCGATACTCATCAAGTGTTGTGGCGCCAATTGTCTGGAGTTCGCCGCGGGCCAACATTGGCTTCAAGATGCTTGCTGCATCAATCGCACCTTCTGCTGCGCCAGCACCGACGAGGGTATGAATCTCATCAATAAAGAGAACGATGTCACCACGAGTGCGAATCTCTTTCAGAACCTTCTTCAAACGCTCTTCGAAATCTCCGCGGTAACGGGAACCGGCAACGAGCGCGCCGAGATCAAGTGCGTAGACCTGCTTATCTTTCAAAGTCTCAGGGACATCGCCCTTAACAATTGATTGCGCAAGGCCTTCAACGATTGCAGTCTTACCGACACCTGGCTCACCTATAAGAACTGGGTTGTTCTTGGTACGTCGAGAGAGAACCTGCATAACGCGTTCGATTTCCTTATCGCGACCGATAACCGGATCGAGCTTTCCTTCGCGCGCAGCTTGGGTGAGGTTGCGACCAAATTGATCGAGTACCAAAGAGGTAGATGGAGTTCCTTCAGCAGGGCCACCGGAAGTTGCGGCCTCCTTGCCTTGGTAACCAGAGAGAAGTTGAATAACTTGATTACGAACGCGTGGCAGATCTGCGCCGAGCTTTACAAGTACTTGTGCAGCAACGCCTTCACCTTCGCGAATTAATCCAAGAAGAATGTGCTCGGTACCGATGTAGTTGTGGCCGAGTTGAAGTGCCTCGCGAAGTGAGAGTTCGAGAACTTTCTTAGCGCGGGGCGTAAAAGGAATATGTCCGGATGGAGCTTGTTGGCCTTGGCCGATGATCTCTTCGACCTGCGAGCGCACAGCCTCGAGTGAGATGTTGAGTGCCTCGAGCGCCTTTGCAGCGACGCCTTCGCCTTCATGAATTAGGCCAAGGAGAATGTGCTCGGTGCCGATGTAGTTGTGATTGAGCATCCGTGCCTCTTCTTGGGCAAGGACCACTACGCGGCGGGCTCGATCGGTAAAGCGCTCGAACATCTAGCTACCTCCAGGTGGGTTGAATACGTGCTTAGCCTATTGCTTATAGGCCGGTGCCCGCTTCTTGAGATTACGTTCAGTAAACCCTGCCCAGGGGCTTTTTATGCCCGAATTAGGCGAGAATTTTGAGCATTCGGGTATTGCCCAGGGTATTGGGTTTAACGCTCTCTAGATCCAAGAATTCAGCGACGCCTTGGTCATAGGAGCGAAGGAGTTCGGCATAGACCTCGTGGCTGACCGGAGTTCCCTCGATAACTTCAAAGCCATGTGCGCCAAAGAATTCGGTCTCAAAGGTGAGGCAAAAGATTCGCTTTACGCCAACGTTCTTTGCACGTTCAACAACTGCATCCAAAATTTTGTGGCCAATTCCCTGACGTTGGTGATCTGGTGAAACCGCAACTGTGCGAACTTCTGCCAAATCTTCCCAGAGCACGTGGAGCGCGCCGCAACCAACAACTTTCTCGCCTGCTACGGCAACGGTAAATTCTTGAACGCTCTCATAAAGAGTCACGGTCTCTTTTTCTAGCATGCGACCAGGAACTGCATAGATATCTATGAGTTCACGAATTTGTTTTACATCACTGGTGCGAGCAGGACGAATCTGAATTGTCATTAAACGATTTATTCCTCGGGCTTAACCAGTGGGAAGAGAATCGTCTCGCGGATACCAAGACCAGTTAGCGCCATTAACAAGCGATCAACGCCCATGCCCATTCCGCCCATCGGTGGCATGGCATATTCCATGGCGCGCAAGAAATCTTCATCGAGTTGCATCGCTTCTAGGTCGCCCTTGGCGGCCAGAAGTGATTGCTCGGTCAAGCGTTCACGCTGAATTACTGGATCGATAAGTTCGGAGTATCCGGTTGCAAGTTCAAAGCCTTCAACATAGAGATCCCATTTCTCCACGATGCCCGGGATGGTGCGGTGTTCGCGGACAAGTGGTGAGGTATCCACTGGATATCCCTTAACAAAGATAGGGCCGCTGAGTTGATCGGCTGAAGTATGTTCAAAGATTTCTTCAGCGAGCTTGCCAGTAATCCACTTCGGATCGACTTTCATGCCGAGCTTGATTGCCATGGCTTTTAGTTCGTCGTAGGAAGTTTGGGGAGTGACTTCAACGCCAACGCCCTCGGAAATTAAGTCGTACAAGTTTGCTTCGCGCCACTGACCACCGAGATCGAGTTGGCGACCATCGTGATGAGTTACGACATGGCTTCCGGCAACAGCCGTCGCCGCGTTTTGAACCAATGTGCGGGTGAGTTCGGCAATTGAATTCCAATCGCCATACGCTTCGTAGCTCTCAATCATCGCAAACTCTGGTGAGTGGCTGGAGTCAGCGCCTTCATTACGGAAGTTGCGGTTAATTTCAAAGACCCGCTCTAGCCCGCCGACAACGCAACGCTTGAGAAATAGTTCTGGAGCGATGCGAAGGAATAGCTCCATGTCATAGGCGTTACTTAAAGTCTTAAATGGGCGTGCTGTCGCACCACCATGCATGACCTGCAACATTGGGGTTTCGACCTCAATGAAATCTCGGCCGTTAAAAGTTTCGCGAAGTGAACGCATTACCGCTGGACGAAGACGAGCAGTAGTACGCGCCTCGGGGCGAACGATGAGATCGACATATCTCATGCGAACGCGAGTCTCTTCCGAGAGCGGCTTGTGCTCGACTGGAAGTGGGCGAAGTGACTTCGCAGCGATTGCATATGAATTAGCAAGAATAGAAAGTTCGCCGCGCTTGGAGGTAATTACTTCGCCGGTGACGCTGACTAGGTCGCCTAAATCAATCTCGCTCTTCCAGGAATCGAGCGCTTCTTGGCCAACCTTGTCGAGTGAGAGCATTGCTTGAAGTTCGGTGCCATCGCCTTCGCGAAGTGTGGCGAAACAGAGTTTGCCAGTATCGCGTTTAAAAATAACTCGACCAGCAACGCTTTCGATGATGCCAGTAGCAGTGTCAGTTTCCAGGCCTGCATGCGCTTCGCGAATCGCTTTTAGCGATGCAGTGCGAGGAACTGCAACTGGGTATGGCTCTTGGCCTTTGGCGATAATTGCAGCGCGCTTTTCGCGGCGAATCCGAAGTTGTTCGGGTAGATCATCTTCGGCCGGTAGCTGTGCTGAATTATTCTCGCTCATAAGAGTGGGAAGTCTACCGTTTAGTGATTGCGCTCATGAACTAGGCGTAGTCCAATAAGCGTTAAATCTGGCTCATGAAAATCAATATTTTCTGCAATTCCCATTACCAACGGCGCTAAACCACCAGTTGCAATCACTGTGACTGGACCAGATTCTGGATACTGAATCTCAAGCTCATCGGTGATTCGCTCAACTAATCCATCGACTTGGCCGGCAAATCCGTAAATAGTTCCGGATTGAAGCGCTTCGACTGTGTTCTTGCCGATGATGTTCTTGGGAACTACGAGCTCGACTTTACGAAGTTGTGCTGCCCTTGCAGCTAAGGCCTCGACCGAAATCTCAATTCCGGGAGCAAGCGCGCCGCCTAAGAATTCGCCCTTTGGTGAGACGACATCGAGATTTGTGGAAGTTCCGAAATCTACGACGATGCATGGGCCATCTTCACCATACAAAGTATGGGCGGCCAAAGTATTAACAATTCGATCAGCGCCAATCTCTTTGGGATTATCTACCAGTAAAGGCACTCCAGTCTTTATACCTGGTTCGACCAAAGTTGTGGGTACATCGGTGAAATAATTAGTAATCATGGTGCGTACTTCACGTAGCGTGGCCGGGACTGTTGAACAGACCGCCAAACCTGAAACGTTAAATCCTTCAATAAGTGAGCGGTACCGAAGCCATAACTCATCTGAGGTATCGCGTGGGTCGGTCTTAACGCGCCAGGATTTGATGAGTGTTGCGCCATCAAAGATGCCAAGGACGGTGTTGGTATTTCCGATATCAATTGTTAATAACATTTATGCCATCCTCAGATCTAGCCCGATATCTAGTACAACTGCTGAATGAGTAAGTGCTCCTACCGCCAAATAATCCACGCCAGTTGCGGCATAGGCCTTTGCATTTTCAAGAGTTAAGCCGCCGGATGCTTCTAACTTAGTTTTGCCTTTCACAATCTCCACGGCTGCTCGACACTGTTCGATATTCATATTGTCGAGCAGAACTAGATCTGCTCCTGCTGCTACGACCTCGCGAAGCTGTTCGAGCAAATCCACTTCAACTTCGACTTCAATCTCTGGAAATTTTGCGCGTACTGCATTGAAGGCCTCGGCAACGCCACCAGCGGCAACAATGTGATTATCTTTAATGAGCGCTGCATCTGAGAGCGACATTCGATGGTTTACTCCCCCACCGGCGCGGACCGCAAACTTCTCTAGTTCGCGAAGCAGTGGCGTGGTTTTGCGAGTATCGCGAATCGCAACTGGGTAAGCGCTGACTTCATCAACCCAACGCCGAGTTAACGATGCAATTCCGCTGAGGCGTCCGAGAAAATTAAGCGCGCTTCGTTCGCTCAGAAGCAGGTCACGGGTCTTACCTTTTGCAACCAGTATTAATTGCCCTGCTTCGACATGGGCGCCTTCAGCTACCTTGATTTCATAATCGGCAATTCCGCACTCTTCCAGAACTGCGGCAGCAACATGTAGCCCCGCGACAATTCCGGATTTACGAGCACGGTAATCGGCAATCGAAAGTTGGTCTGCCGGAATGGTGGCGACCGAGGTGACATCTTGGCCACCATCTAAATCTTCTTTAATCGTGGCATTTGCTACCCACTGAACATAATCAGGATTGAGCTGAAGCTCTGCCAATTTAGCTTTTAGATTTTCGCTCAGTGCCATTACTTCACCTCTTCATAACGTAGCTTCCAGCCACCGTCGATATCTAACTTCTGCACAATTCGCTTGTGCCACGATTCGCTGGTCTCTGGAAAATCACTTCGCCAATGTGAGCCGCGAGATTCGGTTCGCTCCATTGCACCTCGAACAATTGCAATCGCCAATAGATAGAGATTGGTCGCCTCCCAAGCCTCAATACATGGCTCAGTGCTCTTACGGGTAGCAAGTTGTTCCAAGATACCCAACGTCTCCTTGAGTGAGGCAGCAGATCGCATAACTCCAGCGCCTTGGCTCATCGCAAGTTGCAAAGGAAGTTGGATTGCAGGGCTGAGCAAGAATTCAGATTTAATTTCGACAGCTTCTGCGCGTTGTAAGCGATGTGTTGAGATATGTGCCGCAATTCGCGCGCCAAATACCAGACCTTCAAGAAGTGAGTTAGAGGCAAGGCGATTAGCGCCATGTGCTCCGGTGCACGCGGTCTCACCACACGCATATAGTCCGGCAACCGTGGTTTCACCGTTGAGATCTACTCGAACTCCGCCCGAGGCATAGTGCGATGCCGGTGCCACTGGAATTGCTTGAGTTTTAGGATCGATTCCATTAGCTAAACATGAGGCATAAATAGTTGGGAATCTCTTTTCAAAATCTGGAATCGAAGTTGCATCTAGCCAAACGTGCGGCGAATTCGCCTCTTTCATTTGAATAAAGATTTCTTTGGCAACAATATCGCGCGGTGCTAGTTCTGCTAGCGGGTGCTTATCCACCATAAAACGCTCGCCCTTATCGTTGAGCAGAATTGCTCCCTCGCCGCGAACTGCTTCGCTGATAAGTGGTTGTTGTCCACCTACTGAACTCTCGCGCCATAAAACTGTTGGGTGGAATTGAATGAATTCGACATCGGCAACTTCAGCTCCCGCACGAAGCGCCAGCGCTACTCCATCACCGGTAGAAACTGGAGGATTTGTAGTTTGTGAATACACCTGTCCGAGTCCGCCAGTTGCGATAACTACTGCGCCAGCAAGTGCTCGTCCAACGCCATCTCGGCTACCTGCATTTATAACGTGCAGCGTCACCCCACAGACTTGTCCTGATGCACTTTGCAGAACATCAATGGCTAGCGCGTTTTCAATTACTTCGATTCCGGCATCATCATTTACTGCTGCAAGTAGAGCACGCGAAACCTCTGCGCCGGTTGCATCGCCACCTGCGTGCAAGATGCGATTGCGAAGATGACCACCTTCGCGTGTAAGAGCTATCTCACCGGTCTCGGATTTATCAAATACTGCACCGTGCGCGATCAGTTTACGAACTGCTTCTGGCCCTTCGGTTACTAGGACATCCACTGCGGCGGTATCGCATAAACCCGCGCCAGCAATCAAAGTATCTTTCTTATGCTGATCTGGAGTATCTCCCGGACCGAGTGCGGCTGCGATTCCGCCTTGCGCCCATTTAGTAGAACCCTCATCAATCTTTGCTTTTGTGACGAGCAAGACCGAAAGATTGGAAGCGCGCAGATTTAGCGCAGTTGTTAAACCAGCAACGCCAGAACCAATGACGATGACATCAGCTTCAACTGTCCATCCAGGCTTTCCGGTCAACAACTTCATGCCGTCTCACCAAAGTTCATCTTCATATTATCTATCAATCGAACGCCATCAACCCATCCGGCGACGAGAGCGCGCGGTGATTTAGTACTTTCACTTGCAACTTCGAAATCAGCTTCATTAATGATTTCGGCATAATCCAGCGTGAAGCCTGCATCTTCGGAAAGTACCTGCCGAAGTGTTTTTTGGGCCGCAGTAAGGCTCTGCTCTGCTGCCGCAGCCATAAGTGCTTTAGAAATTATCAACGCGCTCTTGCGACCTGTTGGTGAGAGGCGAACGTTACGGGAGGACATTGCCAGTCCATCGCTCTCACGAACGAGTGGGCCAGTGACGATCTCTATCGGTAGTTGGAAATCCTTCACCATTTTCTTTATCAAAAAGAGTTGTTGGAAATCCTTCTCCCCAAAGATTGCAATCTGCGGATTTGTTACTTCAAATAGCCTTTTCACAACGGTTAAAACGCCATCGAAATGGCCGAAGCGATGAACGCCTTCGAATTTATTTCCGAGATCGCCAGCAGAGATAATCGTTGGCGCCGCTGGGTAAATCTCATCAACGGTAGGCGCCCAGACGAATGTAGCGCCAGCGCTCTCCGCCTTAATTATGTCGCCCTCAAGATCGCGCGGATATTTTTCTAAATCTGTTGGGTTCTCAAACTGCAGTGGATTTACAAAGATGCTCACTAAGACATTCGGTGCCAAACTCTTTGCCTGCGAAATTAGCGACTGGTGGCCAGCATGAAGCGCGCCCATAGTCGGCACGAATGCCAGTGGGTGCTTTAGCTCTAGATCCATGCTCCAGTCCTTTCCGGGTACCGGGCTCGTGAGAAAAGGCTACTCCTTTATTCGAATACTCCCAAAAGGTCAGCGATTGCTCCTTTACCTGGAAGTACTGCCAGCGGATCAATTTCAACCCACGGTTGTAAAACAAATGCTCGCTCGTGCGCGCGTGGATGCGGCAACTCCAGCTCTGGGCTCGACATCAGAACGCCTTCATAATCAATGAGATCAAGGTCCAAGGTACGAGCGCCCCATCTGACCTCTCGGGTGCGACCAAATTTATTCTCGATATTTTGTAGTTGGTGAAGTAGCTCCAATGGCGCAAGTTCAGTTTCGGCAATCAATACCGCATTGATGTAGTTCGGTTGTTCTGGCCCACCTACTGGTTCAGTCTCAATGAATGTTGAGAGATGAGTAACCGTAACTATCTGCGAGATATCTTCAACTGCTGCTTCCAACGTTTGATAGCTCTCACCTAAGTTAGAGCCGAGCGCTATAACTACCTTCATCTAAAACGTTCGATGCTTACTGAGATATCGGTAGTCGTGATGCCTACCGGTGCATCGGGTTTATGAACTGTCACAAGAATTGAATCTATTAGTGGAAACTTTTCGAGAACTGAATCGGAGATTCTGGTCGCTAACTTTTCAATGAGATTAACTGGCTCACCTGTAATTTCAGCAGCAACGAGGGCAGCGACAGCCGAGTAATCCACGGTGGTGGTGACATCATCACTTGCACCTGGAATTACCAGGTCGAGTCGAAGTTCGAGGTCAACCGAGAAGATTTGACCATCGCGACGTTCCTCTGGGAATACGCCGTGATATCCGCTAGCGCTAATTCCCTTTATCGAAATCACATCGCTCATTTCGCCAACTCCGTCACAACTTTAATTGCATCAACGTGATCTCTTACTCCGTGCGTGCGCACTGCCCACACTCCTTGCCGAGCTACCTCGGTAGTGATGGCAACTGATGCTGCTTCTCTTCGGTCAGGATTTGGCTCCTCTAAAAGTGCGCCAAGAAAACTCTTTCTCGATGCACCGATTAACAATGGAAAACCAAGTAAGGAGAGTCGATCTAAATTGCGAAGCAGCTCCCAATTATGTTCAGCGGTCTTTGCAAAACCTAGCCCCGGATCAAGAATTATTTGTTCGGCGCTAACGCCGGCTTTAATCAGCGTTTCCACCCGATCTTCTAACTCATCCTTTACTTCGCTAACAACGTTCTTGTAGTGCGCCTTGCTCTGCATATCTTCGGAGTGGCCACGCCAATGCATGGCAATGTATTGAATATCAGGGTGGGTGGAAATTAATTTCGCCATCTTCTCATCAGCTAGTCCGCCGCTGACATCGTTGACATAACTCACTCCAGCAGAGATAGCTGCTTGTGCTGTCGTTGCACGCATGGTGTCGATGCTTGTTGGAATTCCCAACTCTTTAAGTTCAGTAATTATTGGAATGGTGCGTTCAATCTCTTCGTCGGGCGAGGTGCGAGCTGCACCAGGTCGAGTGGATTCGCCACCAACATCAATAATGTCAACGCCTTCAGCGATCATTTCCTTCGCTCTTTCCAGCGCAGTTTCGAAGTTGTTGTGGCGACCACCGTCGGCGAACGAATCGGGAGTTATGTTGAGAATTCCCATCACCAACGTGCGCTCTTGGTTCACGATTTTGTTCGCTTAATTATGAGGCGCAGTAATTAGGCTCATCGCCTCTGCCCGAGTTGCCGGATTGCGCAGTTGGCCGCGCACCGCACTGGTTAATGTGCGTGCTTGCGACTTTCGTACTCCGCGCATAGACATGCAGAGATGTTCGCAATCGATAACCACGATTACTCCTGCTGCATCTAAGCCTTCAACTATCGCATCAGCAATCTGAGTAGTTAAGCGCTCCTGGACTTGTGGCCGCTTGGCATATAGATCAACGATGCGGGCCAGCTTTGAAAGTCCTGTTATTTGACCGGACTCACCAGGGATATATCCGATATGGGCGAAGCCATGAAATGGAGTTAGGTGATGCTCGCAATGAGAGAAGACTTCGATATCGCGGACTATGACTAGCTCGCTATGCCCGATATCAAATGTGGTTGCAAGAACATCTTCTGGCTTTTGAAAGAGTCCAGCAAAGTTCTCGCGCATTGCCCGGGCAACTCGTGCTGGCGTTTCAAGGAGACCTTCGCGAGTTGGATCTTCGCCAATTGCAATGAGAAGTTCGCGTACTGCTCGCTCAACTCGATCGTGATCAAATTGGCCGATAGCTGCGCCCTCATTCGGCCCCATGGAGACCGAGTTAATTTCACTCACTGCTTGAGGCCGACTTTTTCTTTGCCGGAGCGCGCTTAGCAACTTTTTTAGCTGCTGGTTCGACAGCTTCGGGAACCTCAGCAAAGGTGCTCTTGCGAGCAGGTGAATTAGGAACCGGCGGAATTAGGCTTGGGATTCGAGTTGCTGAGCCAGTCCATGCTGGACGAGGGCTGGCGACTCTTACCTTTGAGAAAATCTTCTCAATCTCTTCCTTGAGCAGCGTCTCTTTCTCTAACAACTCAATTACAAGCGCATCCAAAATATCTCGGTTTGCTACCAAAATATCAAATGCCTCTTGATGAGCGTTTTCAATAAGCGCGCGGATTTCTTCATCCACGATTGCTGCCATCTCCTCTGAATAGTCACGAGTGTGGCCGTAATTTCTACCGAGGAATGGATCGCCTTCGCTAACGCCAAGTTTGATTGCGCCAACTCTTTCCGTCATTCCGAATTCAGTAACCATAGAGCGAGCCAGGTTTGTTGCCTTCTCAATATCGTTCGATGCACCAGTAGTTGGGTCATGGAAAATCAACTCTTCGGCAGCACGACCACCGAGTGAATAGGCAAGCTGGTCGAGAAGTTGATTGCGAGTGGTCGCGTATCGATCCTCTTCCGGCAAAATCATGGTGTAACCCAGCGCCCGACCACGCGGCATGATGGTGATCTTGTGAACGGGATCTGTGTGTGTAAGTGCGCGCGCAACTAGTGCGTGGCCACCTTCGTGATAAGCAGTAATTCGACGCTCATCTTCAGTCATTAAATGTGTTGTGCGCTGTGGTCCAGCCATGACGCGATCAATTGCCTCATCCAACGCTTCCACGGTAATTACCTTTGCATTGTGGCGCGCAGTAAGAAGAGCTGCTTCGTTAAGCACATTTGCTAAGTCAGCACCAGTAAATCCAGGTGTGCGCTTTGCAAATTCGGTGAGGTCAACTGCTTTGGCAAGTGGCTTACCTTTTGCATGCACTTCTAGAATTGCTGAACGACCTTTTAGATCCGGGCGATCGACAGGAATTTGACGATCAAATCGACCAGGGCGAAGTAGCGCTGGATCGAGAACATCTGGACGGTTAGTTGCAGCAATCAGAATTACTTGTCCATTTGCTTCAAAGCCATCCATTTCGACGAGAAGTTGGTTGAGCGTTTGTTCGCGTTCATCATTTCCACCACCGAGTCCAGCACCGCGTTGACGACCAACTGCATCGATCTCATCTAAGAAGATGATTGCTGGCGCTGCAGCCTTTGCTTGCGCAAAGAGATCGCGCACGCGTGATGCACCAACTCCGACAAACATTTCAACAAAGTCAGAGCCAGAGATTGAGAAGAATGGGCAGTTTGCTTCACCGGCAACTGCGCGGGCAAGCAAAGTCTTTCCAGTTCCGGGAGGGCCATAAAGAAGCACGCCCTTCGGAATCTTTGCGCCCATATCCTGATAACGCTTTGGATCGGCAAGGAAATCTTTAATTTCGCGTAACTCAGCTACCGCTTCATCGGCGCCAGCTACATCGGCAAAAGTATTTTTGGGTAGTTCCTTATTTTGAACTTTCGCTCTGGAACGACCGAAGCTAAATATCTTCTTTCCACCTTGAGCGTTACCCATAAAGAGCATGAAGAGAAAACCAATTGCCAATAGCGGCAAGAAGCTCATTGCTAAATTAGCCAGGAATGAGGTTGTGGGAACTTTGATATCCCAAGCCTTTGCTGGTGGGTTACTTGTTAAGAGCGCGACGATGGATGGCTCTTCGCCTGTTACATAAGAGGCAAAGACCTGGTTAGAGCCATTGATGTAATCGCCCTTTTTCAAAACGACTTCAATGCGTTGGTCTTTATCAATTACTCGAGCCGACTCAACTTTATTCTCAGAGATTGCGGTCAAGACCTTAGAGGTATCGACCTTTACAAACTTAGCGCCGCTTCCGGAGATATTTCCAAAGAAGGAGATGGCGATTAGGGCAACTAGAATCCAAAATAGTGGTCCGCGCATAATCTTGCGCATATTTGGTTTCTTTACGGCTACCTTCTTCGAGGTAGCTTTCTTAACCTTTTTCTTCTCCGCCATTATGAATACATATGTTTCGCTAGAACGCCAATGAAATCAAGGTTGCGATACTTTTCATCGAAATCTAATCCGTAACCGACTACGAACTCGATCGGAATTTCGAACCCTACATACTTAACATCAACAGCAACTTTTGCGGCATCTGGTTTGCGAAGCATGGTAAGAATTTCTACGCTCTTTGCGCCGCGTGATTCTAGGTTTGACTTCAACCAGCCGAGTGTTAAACCGGTATCGACGATATCTTCAATAATCAAAACTTCACGACCGGTGATGTCGCGATCTAAATCTTTAAGAATGCGAACTACGCCGCTGGACTTGGTGCCAGAACCATATGAAGAGACCGCCATCCAATCCATCTCAACATGGCGTTGGAGTTCGCGCGCAAAATCTGCCAGCGTCATGACTGCGCCTTTTAGTACACCAATAAGTAAAAGGTCGCGGCCTTCGTAATCACGCTCTACTTGTCGCGCCAACTCTTTGAGGCGAGCGATGATTTGATCATGAGTAGCGATAACTTTTTCAATATCGCTGCCTGATGTAGCTAGGTCCACGGTGCTCCTTAAAGACGGGTCGAGAGCGAAAGTCTGCCCGAAATTCGGCTGACCTTCACACCGCCAGGGAGGCTGATCTCGCCTTGGCCGTGCCAGTCGGAGATAAGAGCCTCCACAGGCTCAATATGTTCGGCGGAGAGGCTCCCGGCTGGGGCGCCGGCGGCATAAATCGCCCGACGCAGGACGCGGGTGCGGACCGCTCTCGGCAAATCTTGGAGCGTTGCCAGCTCCAAGTCCACGATGGAGTCAGCCCAGCTATCCAAGGCGGCGTCATCTTCTCGGAGCAATTTGGCGCTGCGAGCTAAGGCTTCGGTAATTCCAGGTCCTAGCTCTGACTCCATCAACGGCAAAATATTTTTTCGCACCCGTACTCGAGTGAACTCTTCATTGGAATTATGCGGATCGCTCCAATATTCAACACCAATCTCTTGGCAAGCACGTTCGGTTGTGGTGCGCGGGGTCGCAAGCAGCGGTCTGATGTACACGCCATTGATATCTGCCATTGCCGAAAGAGATTTTGCACCAGAGCCGCGAGCTAGTCCAAGCAAAACTGTTTCGGCCTGATCATTGAGAGTGTGCGCGAGAAAAAATTTTCGACTTGGGAAAGTTTCGAGTGCTTGTGCAAAAATTTGATAGCGAGCTCGCCGTGCGGATGCTTCAATTCCATCGGTGAGATTTACTTGGGCTCGAGCCAAAAAGATTTGCTCAATTCCCCATGAACGCAAGATTTGCTTTGTGTGCTCTGCAATATCGGCAGATCCAGATTGCAAACCATGATCAACAATTACTGGAATTAAATTAAATGTGTGAGTTAAGGATTCTTTATACAGTGCGTAAGTCAGTGCTAAAGAATCTGCTCCGCCAGAACAACCAACCAAAATATTTTCACTGGGAGTGATATCTGAAAGATATTTTTTGAGCGAGTGACGAATGGCGAGTAGTGCCGGTGTCGAGACGCTCATAGCCGCACTCTATTAGACGCGGCCACCTGAAGGCATTAGCCCCTTAATGCTGTAAATATTTGAATAGAGCAGACCTAAGCGCTTGGAGTTTGCCTCCCACATCATGCCATTTCCAGCGTAGATGGTGATGTGATGGATATTTTGAACAGAACCATCGTAGGAATAAAAGAGTAGGTCGCCCGGAATTAGTGAGTTCAGCGGAACTCTTTGGGTATCGACGAAATACAAGGCCGCATTTAACCGACCCCAGATTGGATAGCCCAAACCAGCTGATTTATAAGCGGCATAGACCAAGCCAGAGCAATCGAAGGACTTAGGACCTTGTGCACCCCATACATATGGCCAGCGAGCAAGTACTTGCGCTTTGGCAAATGCGACAGCTTTCGCGCGGATCGCATCAGTGGAGCGAATTGAATTGCGACCAGTGAAATTACGATTTGGCCAGATGCTCTTCTGTCCCGGGGTTTGGGATGCGATTGTTGCGTTGGCCTCTTCGAGCAGAGCAAGCTGTCGTTGTTGTACCAAAGTGACGGTGAAGTTGTGGGCCTTAGCAAGCTCAGATGCGAGTGCATTTTGAATTCCGCGAAGTCGATCTACCTCTTTTTGTTGTGCAGCCTTTGCATCATCAGCAATTTTTTTAGTTGAGGCAACTTTAGCAGTGGCATCTGCTTGGGCTGCCTTGGTGCGATCGGCCTCTAACTTTGCAGCTTTGGCTGCTGCTTCCGCAGCTTGAAAACGTTGAAGCGTAATTGCATCTCCGGCGCCAATCTTATTTAGCGTAGATAAGCGATCAACCATATCTTGCGGGCCATTGGCGTTGAGCACTGAGTTGAGATTGCTAAATCCACTTCCCATTTTGTAGGCGCTGCTCGCCATACGTCCGATATTTTGATTTGCCGCTGCTACTGCTGCTTGGGCTGCGGCAGAGTGCTTAGCTGCTGCATTGGCATTAGCGGTGGCGATTGCTAGATTTTTCTGAGCAACTCGATATGCGGCGGCTGCTTTTTCGGCAACTGCGATGAGTTGATTTAAAGTTTGGGTGGCAGAGTTTAATTTTGCTTGCGCTGCGGCAGCCGCAGCTTGTTTAACTTTTTCGGCCGCCTTCGCGGCATCAATTTGGGCTTGAGTTGGAGCCGGCGTCTTTGCATAAGAGTTAGTGGTGATGGGAACCAAGAGCGCGCAGGCAGCCAAAGCCACGACTGCAACTTTGGAGGTAAATTTCTTATTCATCTGCGCTCATCCTTATGTAGTGCATTAAGAATAAAGCAGTGTGCTGTGAAAGCCCTTTATTTAAAGGGCTTTGCCAATTATTAGTTCGCTACATCTCTTCTCTTAAAGAGGAAGCTAACTATCGCTAAGCCAACTCCCAGATATAAGGCCGACATTCCCATTGAGTGAATGTAAGAGACCCCTTGAGTCCCTCCGCCCTCAGCAATATTGGCGATGTTCTGACCTGGAAGCCAAGGTTGTGTACTTGAAAGCGCGGCACCAAGAATTGTCTCCAAAATCAGCAGCCAGAGAACGCCAACTGCGATCGAAGTAATGGGTGATCGAAAGAGCAGTCCGAGGATCATTCCTAACGCGCCGAAGCCAATTGTGGCCAACAGAATATTTAGAGTCGTCTGACCAAGGAATTGAATTCCAGCCGAACTTGCCCAGAGATGTGTATTGACCTTTCCTTTGCCGGAAAGTGCGAAGGAGAGCGCGATACTGACCGCGCCTGTCCAGATGACAAGAATTACCGCGAAGGCGTTCATTGCTAAAAACTTGCCCAATAAAATTTTCAATCTCGATGGTTGGCGAACTAATAAATTGCGCAACGTGCCATGTGAATACTCCTGTGCCGTTTGAGAGGCAAAGACGCAGAGCGCAGTAATTCCGAGGAAGAAAGAGACCAACTTAAATCCATAAACCATTCCATGTGCGTTGCTGAGCTCCGCGGCCGTGATGATCTCACCGCGCTTGGTATTTGGCTGACCCGAATTCAGGCGCAGATAAACAATGGAGGTAAAGAGCGCCGCAAATCCGCTTACTGCTAACAAGGTAGAGATGGAGAGAGTTGGGCGCCGTAATTTACGAGCCTCTGCCAGAAATACGCGAAACATATTTATGCCTCCACATCTGATGTCATATCAAAGAAAGTTTCTTCGAGTGATGGGCGAATTGGATTTATAGAGGCCAAGGTAATTCCCGCTTCAAAAGCCGCGCGATTGAGCGTTGCTCCCCAATCTGGCGGGCTCACAATATGTGCCGTACCATCGACGATCGTGGCAGTAAGTCCTGCGCTCTCTGCAATTGCCGCAATCCGAGGAAGATCTACTTCATATTCGGCAGTAACCACAAGCATCGGCTTCTGGGCCGAGAGAAGTTCATCGGTATGGCCTGCGAATATCACTTTGCCGGCGCGCAACATAACGAGAGATTCAGCAACCATCTCTAGCTCACCAAGTAAATGCGAGGAGACAAATACCGTGGTTCCGCGATCTGCAAGTGAGCGCATTAACTCTCGAACTTCTTGAATTCCGGATGGATCTAGACCGTTTGTTGGTTCATCCAAAATTAATAGATCCGGATTAGGTAGCAGAGCTGCTGCAATTCCTAAACGTTGCTTCATACCCAGTGAGTACGTTTTATATTTCGAGCCACCGCGATCTGCAAGTCCAACTTGATCGAGCAATTCATTTACGCGCGAGTGGGGAAAGCCACCAAGATCTGCCAGCACGCGAAGATTTTCGCTGCCAGAGAGCGCGGGATAGAAAGCTGGTCCTTCAATCATTGCGCCAACGCGTGGCAGATATTTCTCGGGCTCATTGATGCTCGCCCCAAGGACGGTGCCGGTGCCGCTGGTCGGCGAAATTAGCCCCAACAACATTCGAATGGTCGTGGTCTTACCAGAGCCGTTAGGTCCAACAAATCCACAAATCGTTCCGAGTGGAACATCAAATGTGGCATGTGAGAGGGCAGAACGCTCGCCATAAACCTTAGTGAGATCTCGTACAGATATCGCAACATCTTTCATCCCGGCACTTTAGCGGGAGAAAGTTAATTATTTAACGAGTACGGCGATAACGAGAATAAGAGAGAAAGCTGAGAGGTAGGTGATAGACCACTGGAAGAGTTTTGCCGCCGCCTTCGCTCCATCGCCCTTATTAATCCGAACTAACTGAGTGATAAAGCCGCCACCTAGCAGCGCGGTAATTACCCAACACCACCAAGGTAGATGCGCGGTGTAGTTCACGCCAAGTGAGGTCACAATCATTCCGATGGTGTGCCACCACATCTGCTTCTCAACTGACTTCATCGTCGCAACCACTGGCAACATTGGAATTCCGGCAGCTGCGTAATCATCTTTATATTTAATCGCCAAGGCCCAGAAATGTGGTGGGGTCCAGAAGAAGATAACTAAGAAGAAGAGCCAAGCGGTCAAGGAGAGGCTGTCCCGGATTGCTGCCCAACCAATGAGAACTGGCATGCATCCGGCAATGCCGCCCCAGACAATATTTTGAGAGGTGCGGCGCTTAAGTCCGATGGTGTAACCCAAGACATAGAAAACAATTGCCGCAGCGGTGAGAAAAGTTGCGTAAGTATTTGTAAATATTTTGAAGATTGCTAACGAAATAATCGTGATTGCTGATGCAAAGATAAATGCAGCTTGTTCGCTGACTTGGCCAGTTACGAGTGGACGCTTTGACGTGCGATTCATTAAACGATCTGAATCAACTTCGATGATCATGTTAAATGCATTAGATGCGCCAGCGGCGAGTGTTCCACCGATTAAAGTTGCAACTGTAATTTTTAGCGAAGGAATTCCACCATGTGCCAAGAAGAGCGCCGGCAAAGTTGTGACCAACAGCAACTCCACAACGCGCAATTTCATCAGCGCGATATAAGGCGAGATACGTTCTCTCATCTTTAAGCCTTTGGCTTAGCTATTGTGGCGAGCATCTTGTCTATAGTCTCACGCGCCAGCTTGCGCCTAGGCTCAGTTGGCTTAATTTTGTCGGCAATAATCGCAAAGACGTACTGGTCTGAGCCCACATCCACGTAGCCAGCCAGGCTCACGGTGCCGTTGATCCAACCGGTCTTGGCTTTAATCAAACCAATTCCCTTGGGCGCATCTTTCACAAAGCGATCCTTCAGTGTTCCAGTCTTTCCGGCAAGAGGTAATCCGGCGTAGACCGCAGCTAGCTCTGGTGTGATGCGAATTTTGAGCAATAAATCGGCAACCGTTCTGGCCGAGACTTTGTTCTCCTTCGATAAACCATTGCCGTCGTAAACATGAAGCCCCTTGATATCTACGCCAAGGCCGGTAAGAAATTTTTCAAATCCACTTTGAATACCAGTCGCATCAGAAGTAAATCCATCTTTGCTGGCTGCCAGCCGCGCCAAGCGGTCCGCCAAATTGTTATCACTCCACAGCAGAGTAAATCCGACAATATCTTTGAGCGGCGGCGAAGTGATCTCGGTGAGCGGCTTGGCGACCTCACTTTGGGCGACAGTCAGTGAAGCAATTCGATGAAAGTTTAAAGTTAGAGCACCTGCATAATATTTCTTGATCAGCGCAACATCTGCATCATGTAGACCAAAGTAATCAATCTCTAAAGTCTTAACATTTGTATCTTTGAGGTATGCCTCGTTGATTAGCGATGGCAAAAAAGCTCGATGATACTTATTAGCTTCAAATTCACTTGTCGTAAGCCATGGATCGAGTTGACCGATTAATACATACTTATTTGGATCTACGGTTTCGTTGATGGAGGTATGGAAAGTTTTATCCGCACCAAGAGTTGAAGTTGCATAACTTGTCGAAAGTAATTTAAGGACTGAGGCCGGTGCCCGAAGCGCGTCAGGTGCGGATGAGAAAATAGTCTCTTGGGTATTTGGATCAATCAAAATAATTCCAGGATGCGCCAAGAGTGGCGATTGGGCCAATCTAATAAAGCTTGGTGGAACGGAAAGCGCTTGCGCAGGTGTAAATGTCGATGCCACTAAAGAGAGTGATACTCCAAGGATTGATAAGTAGCGGCGCACCTGCGAATTATGCCTTGCTCGCCTGAGTAAATCGCCCCTGCGAAGTGGCTGCGCCAAGTACAACTAGCGCGCCACCAATCGGCTGATTCCAGGTGATGTGCTCACCTAGGAAGAGCCAGCCCACAAAGACTGCGACAACTGGCGTCAGGTAAGTCACTGAACTCGCAATTGAACTTCCGGCTGCTCCCAAAATTTGGAAATTCCAGATATATGCATATCCAGTACCAAGGACGCCAAGTGCGAGCATTCCCAGAACGGGTGCCACGCGATAGTGATCGTGCGAGATGCCGTGATAAAGAAAGAGCGGCAACAAGGTGAGCGCTCCACTTGTTATTTGAGTGGTCGCCATTACATCGCTGCGAAGGCCAAGGGGCAATACATACTTACGAGAAAATGGAAAAGAGAAGCCGTAGCAAGTTACGGCCAGCAATAGTGCCGCTATTCCAACTAGTGAATTGTGACCAATACCTTTCCAGATTCCTAAAACGGTGAGAACTCCTAATGCACCTATAGCCAGCCCGAGAAGTTGATGGCGCTTGATTTTCTCTTCTCGAAATAAGGTCAACATGACTATTAGCGTTGTGAGCGGAGTTGTTGCATTAATAATTCCCGCTAGTACCGAAGTTACTCGTACTTCGGCATAGGCAAAAAGAATTCCGGGGAAAACATTGAGAAGTAATGAAACCACCCATAATTTCAACCAGGTAGAGCGATTGCGAGGAAGGGCTTGCCTTCGAAATTTGATAATTATGAGAAGTGAGAGTGCGCCGAGCGCGCATCGCACAAAGGCAACGCCAAATGGAGTGAGAAATTCCAGACCTTGTTTAATAAAGATGAATGAGCAGCCCCAGACCGTTCCCAGCGCAATATAGGCAGGGAGCCAAGATTTTTGCTTCATGCGCTCTGCCCCTAAAGTTGAGATATGGATACGACTAAATCGACGCCAGGTGAAATCGGCCCAGGTGAATTCTATCCAGTCGTAGGTGTTGGCCCGCACCCATTGCCATGGCCCACTGAATCCCACTTTGATCCTGAGCTTCTTGCTAATGGTGATCGCCGAAATGTCTTAGATCATTATCGCTACTGGAGCGTGGAAGCGATTGTTGCCGACTTGGATACCAAGCGCCACAAACTTCAGATCGCCATCGAAAATTGGCAACATGATTTAAATATTGGTTCGGTAGTGCGAACTGCAAATGCTTTTAACGTCTCCTTTGTTCACATCGTAGGAAAGCGCGATTGGAATAAGCGCGGCGCCATGGTCACCGATAAATATCTGCACGTTCTCCATCATCCAACTGTGCAAGATTTTGCCCAGTGGTGCGCTGATAATGACGTTCCAATTATTGGAATTGATAACTTGCCGATCTCCAAAGAACTCGAGCGCACTAATCTGCCAGAGAAATGCGTTCTCTTCTTTGGGCAAGAAGGCGCGGGTATGTCAGATGAAGCGGTAGCCGTTTGTGAAACTGTTTTGGCGATTAATCAGTACGGTTCGACTCGTTCGATGAACGCTTCTGCTGCTGGTGCAATTGCCATGTATGCCTGGGCAATGCAGCACCTTAATCCTCCATTACCTCCGAGATAGAGGTTAGTCGGCGCGTAATCTCTTCCGCCTCTTCAATTCGACCAAGCTTGGTCAGCACGCCAGCAATCCGGCGTTCGATCTCGAGAATAAATTCGAAATCTTTACTATCGCTCTCAGTTGCCACATCGAGTACTCGCTCCAGTGAGATCAGACCCTTCTCGTCCTGGCCGGTCAAGATTTGTGCTTTACCAAGTTCTAGCAGTGAATAGGTTTCGCGGTGGTGATCGTGCGCTGTAACAAAGACATCGAGTGATTTCTGAGCAGCTGCGAGCGCGCCTTCACCATCACCAAGTTCGGTCAAGCAGTAAGCAATTTTCTGATCGCACCTGGCGACATTGACCACTTCTTTTAACTTCTTGAAAATTACTCGTGCTTCGCCAAATGCTTCGAGCGCTTTATCAAATTCACGAAGCTCGCGATATGAACAACCAATTAAATGGAGATCGTTTGCTGCTCCATTTTCATTGCCATCAACGAGATGCTCCTGGACGCATTCATCCATGCATTCAATTGTTTTTAAATATTCCTTTGAGGAGTACCACCACTCGCCGAGTGTGCAGGCAAGTTCAATAGCCATCGGTGATTTAGTCTCTCGTAAAATTTCAACTGCTTTACTCATGGCATCGGCAGCTTCACTCATGCGCTTTAGTTGATTGAGGTTGTAACCAATAGCTGAGTAGGCCTGTGCCAAGCCATCATGAGAGTTTGCTGAGCCAAGTTCGGCATAGATATCGCGAGCAGTTTCAGCCAAGGCCAAAGCCTCGTCATATTGGCCGCGGGCATAGATGCGAGCGCTCAATTCGTAATAAGTATTGGCGCGATCAATTCCTTCTACTTCTGGAATTCGCTCCCAGAGCATCTCTTCAGTGATGATTTCATCAGACTGGCCATCATCGTCTTCACTCATAACTGACCTCCCTACCTACCGCGAGTACCCTTACCCTATGCCTATTCGCCCTTTCAATCGCCGTGAACTCCTCAAAGCAGGCTTAGGCGGTGCAGTGGCGCTGGGGGCATCGGGCTTGGGTGCATTAACTAATCTTGCCAACGCCGCCTCCCCTGATATCTCGCATGGGCCGCGCGATAAAGCTCAAGTCGCCCTAACCTTTCATGGCAATGGCGATATTGCGATGGCGCATAAGTTGCTGGCAATTCTCAGCGATCGCAAAGTTCCAGTTACCGTCTTCGCAGTGGGAACTTGGTTGAAAGCCAACCCAACAATTGCCAAGACCATACTTGCGACCGGACATGACATCGGAAACCACACCTATTCACATACCCAGATGAAGACCATCTCGGCTACCAAGGTGAACTCAGAAATTTCATTATGCGCCAAGGAACTCACTGCGCAAATCGGAAATCATGGCTCATTCTTTAGACCCTCTGGTACCCAAAATTCCACCGCCTTAATTCGCAATACTGCGCTGAAGTACGGCTATAAGAAATGTATCTCGTATGACGTGGACTCACTCGATTACAAAGATCCAGGTAAAGCGACCGTGCTTAAGGCAGTTATGAACAATGTACAAAACGGCTCCATCATCAGCCTCCACTTTGGACATCAAGACACTATTGATGCGATGCCAACTCTGCTCGATCAACTTCAAGCAAAGGGATTAACTCCGGTAACTCTCACCACAATGTTGGGAAAGATTTAAATGTATAAAAAAGTAATTGCAGTTGCACTTGCTCTACTAACACTCACCACAGTTACTGCCTCCGCTTTAACTCCACTTTCGGGTATGCCACCGGTGCTTGATCAAAATGATATTTACGCCGCAGACCGCCCCAATCAACTCAGCGATGTTGTTAAAAATATGCCAGAGCGGGTATACGTTCCAAACCATGGTGGGGCTAGCGTCAGTGTGATTGACCCAAAAACTTTTAAAGTAATCAAGACCTTTAAAACTCCCAAGGGTCCACAACATGTGGTTCCATCATGGGATCTAAAGACGCTCTGGGTAAATGACAATGAAGGTAATTACCTCACTCCAATTGACCCGCTTACAGTTACTGCGGGCAAATCGGTTTATGTCCACGATCCTTACAATCTCTATTTCACGCCCAATGGCCAATATGCAGTTGTGATGTCTGAGGCCGATAAGAAGATTGTTTTTCGCGATCCCCACACCATGGCAATTAAGAAGGTACTCAACGTCCCATGCCAAGGCGTAAACCATGCGGATTGGACCAAGGATGGAAACTTCTTCCTAGTCTCATGCGAATTCTCGGCCATGGTTCTCTGGGTTGATACGACCAAGATGGAGGTTGTAAAGACTGCCAAGATTCCGATGACTGGAAAGTCGATGGCGATGCCACAAGATGTGAAAATTTCACCAGATGGCAGCACTTTCTATATCGCCGACATGATTTCAAATGGCGTATGGGCGATGCCAGCCGATAACTTCGGAAAGTTCACTCTGATCAAGACTGGTAAAGAAGCCCATGGCATTTATGTCACTCGCGACTCCAAGACTGCGCTGATTACCAATCGCGGTGAGGGTAGTGTTTCAGTTCTGCGCTTTAGCGATAATAAAGTTATTGCGAAGTGGAAAATTCCTGGTGGTGGCAGTCCTGATATGGGCGGAATCTCGGCCGATGGCACGCAGTTCTGGGTATCTGGTCGATATAACGACGTCGTCTACGTATTCGACATTACTCACGGAAAATTCTTAACTAAAATTAAAGTCGGCCGCGAACCACATGGTTTAGCTATCTACCCACAACCTGGTCGCTACTCACTCGGACATACAGGAGTATTTAGATAATGAATTTACGGAAATATATTCCGGCGCTCATTGGACGAGCTGCTTACATCGTTGGCCTAATCGATATTCTCGCCAACGTTCTACATCCCTTTAAAGCTTCAGCAAAGAAGATTCAGTCCTACCTCCCGATCTTCACACACTCCACCGCCTTTGCAACGGCGGTATTTACTGGCGTTGTACTCATCATTCTTGCGCGCGGACTTATTCGCCGAAAGAAGCGAGCTTGGGCAATTGCAATTGTGATTCTGCTAATTAACTTAGCCACTGACCTTTTCCGCAATCACACTCACACTCTACAAATTTCAGTTGTTGGGGCGCTCTTAATATCGCTCGTTATCTTTCGCAAAGAGTTCTACGCGGTCTCTGATCCCACCACAAAGCTCCAACCAATCCGCGCCTTTATATTTAGCGTTATTGGCGTCATCGTTATCGGCCTCTTTCTGGTCTACTTCCGCCATGACCACCAAGTAACTGGCAACCCATCTTTTGCCATCATTTTGCTGGCGATTGTGAAGGGAATGATCGGCGTTACCGGAACTCTGCACTTTAAAGGTGAAGGTGTCGGGGATACCTTCGATACAACAATGCTCTCACTCGGAGTGCTCACACTTATTATTCCGCTCTGGCTCTTCTTCCGCCGCGTTAAGCCAATTCCTAAAATGACCCAGGAGGAGTTAGAGCTAGTGAAGAAATTAATTAAGCATGATCAAGAACAAGATTCGCTTGGCTATTTTGCAACTCGTCGCGATAAGAGTGTGGTCTGGTCCAATAATAAGAAGGCCGGAATCGCCTATCGAGTTGAAGGTGGCGTAATGCTTGCCAGTGGAGATCCATTTGGTGAATTCAGCCTCTGGCCCGAAGCGATAAATAATTTTCTAGAAGTAGCGCGTGAACATGCTTGGACTCCTGCAGTTATGGGAGCTGGAGATCGCGGTGGCGAAGTTTGGGTCGAAAAGGCTGGAATGCAGGCGCTGGAAATTGGCGATGAAGCAATTATCAACGTCGCAGATTTCACGCTGGAAGGCCGGCCAATGGCAAATGTTCGCCAGATGGTTAATCGCATTAAGCGAAAGGGCTACTCCTGTTACACAACTAAATTTGTCGCACTTCCCATTGCCGACCAGCGCGAACTAGTTCGGCTGGCGAAGGAGTGGCGCTATGGAGTTCCAGAGCGTGGTTTCTCAATGGGGCTAGATCGCTTCGGCGAAGCTTTTGATGATGAGTGCATCATCACGATTGCCGAATTAGATGGCGTAAAAACTGGTTTTCTCCACTTTGTTCCATGGGATGAAAGTTCGATCTCACTCGATCGCATGCAACGCGAACGAGGTAGCGATCCCGGAGTTACTGAATTGATGATTGTTGCCACAACCGAATGGGCACAGCAAAATAATATTAAATATATTTCGCTGAACTTTGCCGCCTTTAGATCGCTCTTTGAACGCGCAGATAAAATTAGCGCTGGATTTGTTACCCGCTCGCTGCGAAACATCATTCGCTTCTTCTCTAACTGGTTTCCAGTTGAGTCGCTCTACCGCTTCAACGCTAAGTTCCAGCCGGAATGGCGCACGCGCTATGTGCTCTACCCCAGCGCTAAGGACCTGCCTAAAGTTGGTATGGCGGCGATTCGTGCGGAGAAATTCATTCAGAGCTTCCGCTCGCACTCTGCCTAGCCACTTCTATCGGGGGTATAGTTTGCCCACGTGCGTTTCTTAAATACTCCTACACATGACCTGACCTATGACGATGTCTTCATGGTCCCCAGCTCTTCGGATATTGCTAGCCGAATGGATGTCGATCTCTCATCTAACGACGGCACCGGCACAACGATTCCTTTAGTTGTTGCAAATATGACAGCTATCTCAGGTCGTCGTATGGCCGAGACAATTGCTCGCCGTGGTGGCTTAGCAGTCATTCCACAAGATATTCCGCTGGAAGTAGTTAAGAACGTTATCTCCTGGGTGAAAGCTCGCCATACCTTCTTTGATACACCTGTAACTCTTGCGCCTACCGAAACCGTTGCCGATGCAATTGATCTCATCAACAAGCGCGCACATGGCGCACTCATCGTGGTTGAGAATAAGAAGCCGGTCGGAATTGTGACCGAAGAAGATTGTGAGCGAGTAGATCGCTTCACCCAACTTCAAGTCATCATGAGCAAGGAACTAATCACACTTCCGGAGACCATTTCACCTCGTGAAGCATTTGATTTTCTCAATAACAATCGTCGTCGTTTAGCGCCAGTAGTAAATGTGCAAGGCGAACTCGTTGGAATTCTGACCAAGATTGGCGCACTACGTGCCACCTTGTACTCACCAGCACTTGATGCCCAATCAAAACTTCGCATTGCTTGCGCCGTGGGAATTAATGGCGATGTTGCTGGAAAAGCTAAAGCGCTCGTTGAAGCAGGCGCTGACGTGCTTGTCGTTGATACGGCGCATGGTCATCAAATCAAGATGATTGAAGCGCTGAAAGCAATCCGCGCGCTCAATCCTGGCGTTCCTATCGTTGCTGGAAACGTAGTAACTGCCGAAGGAACTCGTGACTTAATCGCAGCTGGTGCTGACATTATCAAGGTAGGCGTTGGACCTGGTGCGATGTGCACAACACGCATGCAGACCGGCGTTGGTCGCCCACAATTTAGCGCAGTACTTGAGTGCGCAGCAGAGGCGGCAAAGCATGGAAAACATGTTTGGGCTGACGGTGGAGTTCGCCATCCGCGCGATGTGGCGCTGGCACTTGCTGCTGGTGCTTCCCAAGTAATGATCGGCTCATGGTTTGCTGGAACTTTGGAATCACCCAGTGATCTCAACCGCGACTCCAATGGTCGTTTGTATAAAGAATCATTTGGCATGGCTTCTGCGCGCGCAGTTGCGGCCCGAACCGCAAACGATGGCGCCTTTGATCGCGCCCGAAAAGCCTTATTTGAAGAGGGTATTAGCTCCTCTCGAATGTATATCAATCCTGCTCGCCCCGGCGTTGAGGATTTGTTAGATGAGATTATTTCTGGAGTGCGCTCTTCCTGTACTTATGCCGGCGCGCATTCACTCAAAGAATTTCATGAGAAGGCGGTCGTTGGAATTCAATCTGCTTCAGGTTATGCCGAAGGTCGCCCGCTACATACTTCTTGGTAGTAGTTATTCTTCTAATTGACGGCGTGGATCATCCACGTCGTCATACTCTTCTTGCGGCTGCGATAGCTTCCAATACATGTAATAGATAAATACACCAAAGAAGGGCCACTCAAAAACATATAACCAACTGCGATGGTTGCCGGAGAGTGCGCGATCTAGTTCAAGAAATCCCATAACAATGCAGAGTGGAATTCCAAGTAAGAGCCACTTTCGTTTTGGATCTGGCTCGTTAATCATTATCTAACCTCTCGGAAAGTTCGCGTTCATTATTAAACCAATCGCGGGCTGCCAACACAATCCAGATTGAATCAATCAGCATTCCCATCGCCCACATAATTGCGCCACCGCGGTGTTGGTCGCTCATGCCGGACATATTCGATTGATTGCTTGGAATATCATGCAGCAACTTATTTCCGGAGTAGAGAAAGAAACCAGTCATCGTCTCTGGCAACATCATCGCAAAGAGTGATCCAACTCGAAATGAGTAAGGCACAAAGTATGGGTTGGGATTGCCTTCAAGTACAGGTATGTAATAAACAGTGCCGGCGAAGAGGAAGAGAATTAATTCCAGGCAATGAATATTGGGACTGGTCATGCCCGCATTTGCTAGTGGAGAGAAGTGCGTCAAAATTAAAGTGGCGAGAAAGAGTGCGAATCCAACCTGCGGGCGAAAGAGCTGGCGAATTAAAAAATTTCGAGAGAGCGCACGGATTGGCGAGCGCAGCCGGGGAAACCTGGAGTTAAGTGCCAATTTGATCGGCGAACCCAAGACGATCAGGGGGGAGATCAGCATCATCAGTCCGACATGTTGAATCATGTGGACCCAGAATGCATGGATGGCGATATGCGGGATTGGCCCAACCAGCAGAACAATTGCCAGGACCATTCCTAAGGTGAAGAGGAATTGGCGGGCATTACTGATTCCTACCCGCGCTGGGCGCTCAGCGAAGTACCAGATGAGCTTTCCGAGTAGGGCGGCGGCGAAGGCGATATCCCAGATTGGGCTAAGTCCCATTTGTCCTTTATGCCCCTATTCACTCACCGGAAATCGTTATCTGCAAAGCATTTGCTAAGCATCCTCACAGGCGTACCCTAGCTACCGTAGTTACCTGTTTCACAAACTAGCCGGATGAAAGGTTACACAATGTCGGGAACATCTACCACGATGACCGCTGGAAAGAGGACGGCCAGCGCAATTGTTGGCGTACTCCTCAGCGTTGCAATCGTTGGCGCCGTTGGGTTCACGCTGCATAGCGCAAGCGCTGATCCACAGAAGAAATTGTATGCAACTAAAGATTCAGCGACGATCACTGTTGATGGCAAGAGCTATCCAAAAGCAGCGGTCACGCTCGGGGTATATCCGGATAAAGCGACAGCCAATGCGCATGGCAGTTTTGCTAATAAGAAGGATTGGGTTCAATACGGACCTTCTACACATATCGTCCTTCCAGCGCATACATATGTAACCATGACAATTCACGTCTATGACTCAGGTGAAAATCTCAACAATCCATACTTCGGCAAAGTTGTCGGCACTGTAGGTGGCACCATGAATGTTGATGGTCAGGATGTTTCATCTATTCCTGCCGATCAAGTTCAGCACACTTTTACCCTTCACGGATTGCCAACAACTTCACAAGATCCGCTCTACGTCAACGTTCCGCTCCTACGCGTAGCAACCGATGACAAAGATAACTTCCTTCCAACAACTGACCCAGGTAC
This sequence comes from uncultured Actinomycetes bacterium, assembly GCA_903898855.1. The sequence goes on from CAIUHB010000046.1 coordinate 28,476, forward strand.
AAAGAACCAGGGCCACACAGTTACCTTCTCCTTTATCACCGGCGGTAAGGGCGAGTATGTGTGGAACTGCGAGTATCCATGCGGTGATGGCACCTACCAGAAGTTCGGCGCAGTAATGGGCGCTTACGGCTATATGTCAGGAAAGGTGAGCGTCGCATGAGTAATCACGAAGACGAGGTAATGCCTCCCACACCGGGAGAGCGCCTTACCCATTTCTTCGGTCGTAAAGATGTGCGTATCGCAACTCTCTACACCGTTCTCGTTGGAGCTTTAACAGTAATAATCGGCGGCTTCTTCTATACCAAGTGGATGCCAAATGCCATGAGTACAGATATGAAATCCATTGAGCGCTTGATGGTGATCTTTACTTGGATCTCTGCTCCAGTCTGTGGCGTCGTTGTAGCAATCACGCTTTACACGCTGCAGAATCGTCATAAAGGCGACACCCCACCTGAAGATGGACCTGCGATTCGTACTCGCGGACCCATCGTCATTGTTTGGTCAATAGTTTCCAGCTTGCTCTGCCTTGTTGCAGTTGTTTACGGATTAATTGAACTCAACTCAGCGGACGGAAAAGCGCAAGCAAATGCGCCACACGCGCTAATCGTTGAAGTCACCGGAAACCAATGGGTCTGGAACTTCCACTATCCAGCACAAGATGTCACCACAGATAAGTTGATGCTTCCCATCAACCAACCAGTTGAATTTCGAATTACATCAGTCGATGTCAACCACTCATTCTGGCCAGTACAACTTGGCGTAAAGGCTGATGCCAACCGCGTTCAAGTGACATTGGCAGATACCACTCCAAACAAACTTGGAAATATCGATGTGAAATGTGCCGAACTTTGCGGCCTCTATCACGCTTATATGGAGACCACTGGCGCCGTCATGACAAGAGCTGACTTCAATAACTGGGTCACTGCACAAGGAGGTCACACAGCATGACAACTCTCGATCACCAAGCAACTACCCGACCAATTCCAAATCCAAAGCGGAGCTTGATCACCAAGCTCAACATGGGTACTGGAGTAATTGTTGGAGTTATCTTCGCTCTTGCTACTTACTACTTAATCAACCCACACGTTGATCATTCAATAGCTCAGGAATACAACCGCCAACTTCTCGCAACCATGTTTATGTGGAGCCTTGGCTTCATGATTGGAATTGGCGCCTTCATTGGACCATTCCGCTGGTTGATTGGTAAAGATCTCACCGATGAAGAGCAGCTCTACCTTGCCGGCGACGGCCAAGGTATCAAGCGCTACTTCAAATATTGCACCGACCACAAAGTGGTAGGAATTCAATATCTCGTCGGTGTAATTACTCTGCTTGGCGTAGGTGGAACTCTCGCCATGATGATTCGTACCAACTTGATTCAACCCGGTTCCAAGTTCATCAACCCAGTTATCTATAACTCATTGGTTGGACTTCACGGAATCACCATGATTATCGCGATGATTATCGTTGCCACCGGACCTTTCGGTAACTACATCATGCCAATCATGATTGGTGCTGCCGATATGGCATTCCCTCGCTTAAACGCACTCTCTTGGTGGGTTCTCTTCACCGCGATTCCAGTGCTCTGCAGCGCTTGGTTCTTGGGTGGAATTCCTACCGGCTGGACTGCATACGCACCGCTTAGCGTCCAAGCTGGACCAGGTATGAATGCATTTATCGCGACCATCATTATCTTCGCTGTTTCAACCGCGGTTGCTGGTGCCAACATCACCGCAACAGTTGTTGCGATGCGCGCAAAGGGCATGAGCTGGAACCGCGTTCCGATCTTCGTAGTCGGCGCAACCATCTCGGTCGCACTTGCTATCCCAGCTTTCCCAACCTTCATGGTCTCGATGATCATGACCGGTTTGGATCGCACCTTTGCGACTACCTTCTTCGATGCCAACTTCGGTGGCAGCGGTTGGTTGTACGCACACCTCTTCTGGATTATGGGACACCCTGAGGTCTACGTAATCTTGATTCCTGGCGTTGCTGCGCTGATGGAAATCGCACCGGTATTCGTCCGCAAGCCTCTCTTCTCCTACAACGCCGCAATCATGGGCTTTGCTGGAATTGCCGGCCTTTCCGTACTTGTTTGGGCCCACCACATGTACATGTCTGGCTGGATGCCAATGCTTAATGGACCGTTCATGGTGACGACCGAGATGATCTCGGTACCAACCGGACTTATCTTCTTGGTAATCCTCGGCACGCTCTGGCGAGGCAGGCCATGGATGAAGCTTCCGATGCTCGGTGTCTATGCATTCCTCTGGAACATGCTCGTCGGTGGAATCACTGGTCTCTATCTCTCAGATGTACCAGCAGATAACTATCTCCACGGCTCCATGTACGTAACCGCGCACTTCCACTACACCTTGATGGGTGCAGCACTAACTGGCGCACTTGCCGGCCTTGCCTTCTGGTTCCCAAAGATGACAGGTCGCATGCTCAATGAGCGCGCTGGCTACATCTCCTTCTGGTTAGTACAGGTTGGATTCCAGGTTCTCTTCCTCGGCATGTTCATCGCTGGTGCAGAAGGTCAACCACGTCGTGTCTCTGACTATGCACATCAGTTCGCAACCTCTAACTTGATTAGCACCATCGGTGCTTACTCAATTGGAATTGGAATGATTGTCCTCCTCTGGGCAGTCGTTCACTCATGGCGCTTTGGAAAGATTGCGCCAATGAATCCATGGGGCTCTAAGACACTTGAGTGGACTGTTCCTTATCCAGTCCCACTAGTGAACTTTGATACTCCACCAGTTGTTACGAGTGATCCTTATGGCTATGGAAAGGCAGAAAAGTAATGAGTTCAGATACTAAATTCCATGTCCATCACGATTCACCAGAGAAGATAGGCCGTCGTGAGCGCTTAGGCGTTCGCCTGCTCATCGTTGCTGACGGCGCCTTTGTCTTCGGCATGATCTTCTCGTACTTCTACCTTCGTAACCTCAATGCAAACAATGGTTGGATTCCAAAGGGTGGTCACCACCTTTCAGTCTCTTCCGGTTGGATTGTGGTGATTCCACTTCTCGTTGCTGCAATTGCACATAAACTCGGAACGCATAATCTGAAGGCTTTCAAGAATATCTCCATCATCACCTTGATCGCTTTGGTGGTTGGTTTGTATCTCCAATGGAAGCAATTGGCTCATATGCCATTCCGAGTTGATGGAGATTCCGGCAAGGTATTTGGCTTTGAAGGTTCCTACTCATCTTCTTGGGCGCTGATAGCTGGTGCAAATATGTTCCACTACATTCTCGGAACATTTATCTCACTTGGTTTAGTTATTCGCGCACGTCGCGCTGATGTAGATCCAATCCTTGAAAAGTGGCGCCTACGTACTGCAGGCTCTTGGTTTACTTGGATTGCAATTTCGGGAATTGCTTGCGCAATCACCACATCAATTATCTAAGCTAAAAATTAAAGCCCCCACGTAATTGTGGGGGCTTTTTTATTTCTCAAATTAATTGAGGAAACCATAAATCAGCGCCAGTGCGCCGATCAATAACCAAGTGAGCTTTCCCGCCTTAGAAGCAAGGAAGTTCTTGGCGCCTTTGACATAGGTCAGAGCTAATAGAACTGCGCCAGGCAAGACGATAGCCAAACTATGAATTGCGATGTTGTGGTGCGCGCGCTGGTAATCCCAGTTCAGTAATCCGATAGCAATCATCGAATAGGCCCACATGCGATAGTTATTCATCAAAACCTCTATTTCATTCTGGAGTAGAAATAGCAATGGCGGGAAGGAGAACCTTCCCGCCACCACTTTTAGTGCTTAGTGTGAGTCTGCCATTCCTTCTGCAGCTGACTTCATACGTGCAATACGGAAGATGGTGATACCGAATACGCACTTTGCAAGAACGTCTGCAATTGTGTAACCAATCTGGCGATCTGTGAAGAGGTACGCCATTTGATTCGCGCTTGGGTTCTTAACCAAGATTGGAATCAAGTATGAGATTGGGTAGACACCCCATGTTGCGATAAGCAACAAGCGAAGGCGACCGATTGATGCGGCTACGCCCTCTGGCTGACGATCAAGTGACTTGCCAAGCTCTACGAACAATACGTAAAGGATGTACAAGAATGGAATTGTTGAAAGAATACCGAATAGAACCTTGGTTCCATTGTGGCTTGAGATTTCGCCAGGATATCCGAGGATGATCATCGCAGCTGATGCTGGGACCAAGCGTGAGATAAGTGACTTTGAAGCTTCCTTAGCGATAGCTAGAACTGCAATTACTTCTACGAGCAATAGCGGTACAGTCAAAATCCAGTCAACATAGCGATATGCCTCGTTAAATGCACCTTGCTGGGTTCCAATTGTTACAGCGTTCTTCATTGATGCATCGTTAAATGAGTTGAAGATGCGGAAGTAGTGATATCCAGCAATGAAGGTAACCATTGAAGACATGACTAGTGCGCTGCGGTACTTAGCTAGCACGCGGCTCTGTCCCACGAGTGTGAAGACGGTGCATGCGAGCATCGAGATCAGACCAAAGGAGAAGATGTTATATAACGAACTCCATTGTCCATTTGATAGTTGAAGCATTCGGATATTCCTCCTGTAAATGGGTCGCTATATGGGCCCGAGATTGCTCGGATAGCGACTCCTTTATGCAAAGTGTTCGCTAAAACTGCGTATTTATCCAGCAATCGCTCAACAAAATCCCAATAATCTTTGGGTTTAGGCCTATTTCGGGCGCTATCTGAGCGCGTTTCGGTCAAAACGGGCGGTAGCCATCATGTGTGGGACGGTCAGCGCCCAGACCACGACCAAGCTCGCCCAGAGCATCCCCGAGCCAAATTGGCCTGGACGATTCAACATTAAAATCAGGGCAACTAAGAGCGTTCCGGCAATTGCGTATAGGCCGGGCAGAACCGCCCGCGAAATAGCCAAACCAGTTTTGCCCTGCTCTGCCGCCATAAGCGCCTTGGGAAGTTTGGGAACTAACCGAGCGGTGTGACGCAAGGCGTGCCAGAGCCCGAAATACACAGCAAAGGTGATGAGTGGTGGTGCCAGCAAAGAGAGCGCAGCGAGCAGGATCAAATCACTCGCGGATTGAATATTTCGAAGTATTAGTTGAACAAGTACGGCCAGTGCCGCCAAGGCAATTACTACATTGCGAATTAAGTGCGTATTGGATCCCGCCCAGTGCGCAATCGAAGGATGGATGCGTACAAGAGCTTTGAATGAGCGATGATCTGTAAGCGGCAGGAAGACAGGCAGGGATCCCGAGGCGAGCCCGTACAAATAACTAGAAGTGCGAGTAAATCTAGGTTGGTTTTGGAAATCACGCCATTCGTTTTTATAGGCAGCATCACCAAAGCCAAAGTGGAGAGCGCTCATCACTAATACACATTGGAAACCGACGACGCTCCACTGTGCGATAGCCAAACCAGCCAAAATTGCAATCGCAACATAGACCAGAATGAAGGCGCCAAATTTCAATCTTGGCTTGCTCGGAATAGAAATTAAATGGTCGATTGCGCCATGTGGAATTCCGAGCGAGAGTGAGATGGTTGCAATAGTTATCTGTAAGGTTTGAGAAATCTCGACCTTTGTAAAGTGAAGTGCTAAGAACGCAACGGCTGTCACTAAGGCAGCTAATCTTGAGAGTCGGAAGGCGAGCTTGTAGATTTCAGAAAGTCCCGATTCCATGCCCTCAGAGTATGTGAAATATTAGGAATTTGGGAGATGATTGGCGAGTGCTTCACCTCAATTATCTCTGGGTACTGATTTTTATTGCCCTATGTGCAATTGGGGTCAATCTCGGATTTAAACTGAAAATTTCACAGCACTGGCGCACTTTTTTTAAGGTTGATCTCTGCATCCTGGTTATCTATCTCGCCTGGGATATCTGGGCCGTCCACAAAAAGAGTTGGAGCTTTGATTCAAAACAAATTTTAGGGTTGAAGATTCTGGGCGGCTTACCCATTGAAGAGATCCTCTTCTTTGTAGTTGTCCCGCTTATGGCGATTCTGAGTTATCGCGCACTTACTCAAATAGTGGCGAGGTTTCGACGATGATCTATTCTGATATTGCGTTAGATGCGATCCTGGTCGCAGTCCTTCTCGATCTCTTTGTACTTCGTACTCAAATGCTCACTCGTGGGATTTATTGGCTCACCTACGCTCTGATTCTGCCCTTTCAACTACTCACAAATTGGTGGCTCACCTCAAAGGACATTGTGATTTATTCGCAAAGCGAGATTATTGGGCGTAGGTTGGCTGGCGCGCCGATTGAGGATTTACTCTTTGGATTCTCGTTGATCTTATTGACGCTATCGCTCTGGGAATTCTTTTTAAAGCAGAGTACTAAAGATTAATTGCCTCTTGTTTTTTAATCTTCCTAAATCCGAAAATTAGGTGGCCAAAGAAGCCAATTAATAACGCAAAGAGAATTCCAATATTGGAATAGGCCCAAGCTCCGCTCTTTCCGCCAAGTACTCCCAGAAAATATCCTTGCCAAGTTAGCCAGGAAGCTAATTGGTTGGTAACAAAACCAAAGCCAACGATGGATCCCACTATCAAAATCAGGGTAGAAGAAAGATTCCAACTGCCATAGCGACCTTGCGAATCAAATA